>NZ_UWOP01000001.1:2122500-2402824 GCF_900604485.1 Enterococcus mediterraneensis | reverse complement strand
AACTCTCATAAAAAGTTTGGAAACGATCAATTGATCGTTAAGCTCATTGAATTGATTTGCTAGCTATTGCTTGCATGTATTTTGCTTCTTGAAAGAAGCGCCCTACACATTTGGTTCGTTTGCTTGCATTGTTCAGTTTTCAAAGGTCTACCGTGCTGTTTCAGCAACTTTTTAATCATATCAGAGTGACAAGTGTTTGTCAACTCTTTTTTGATTTTTTTCGCAAGAGTTAGAAACTCGAGAAGCGAAATATTTCAAAGTTGTTTGTCAGCGACTTGATTAGTTTATCAAGTTTATTGTTATTTGTCAACTACTTTTTAAAAGAAATTTTCTTGCTGTATCAGCATTTTGTTTCTCTCGTAATTTGACGACTTCGTTATAGTAACATCTGTTTCGCGATTCGTCAACTGCTTTTTTCAACTTTTTTCTGAAAAATTGAAAATCGATAAATCATCGGAACAACGTGTTTTAATATACCACCCTTATGAAGCAGCGTCAACAGTTTTTTTCTTTTTCTGATAAGCTGTATTTAGATAAATGAATGATTTCATGTCATCTTGCTTTGGAAAATAAAAAAGAAACTGAAATCTCATCGAAAAGCACTAACAGCAATGAACTCCGCTGCTGCATGTTACAAGTGAAATCCCACGAGGAACTCCCTTGCACTCAGATGCTTTATTAGAAGATGACTTTCTCAGTTTCTTTTTCTGTGATCTGCCGCTTATTTATCTCTAGTTAAAAAGCGGATCAAATTTTCTTCATCCCGATAGATGATCGTTTCTTCCTTTAGGTATTCAAACTTCAATTCTTTCAAATCAGGTTGAATGATCATTTTTTCGTAACCGTTGAAAATGTCACGAATATAATTTTTGTATGCTTGTTTCTTTTTTAGCCGTTTATTCATTTTGCACCGTCCTTATCATTGCCATCTTATCAAGAGTCGCCTTCAGAAACAAGCCTTTTGTGGTTATCAGGTCGATAAAAATAAACAAAAAAAGTTTCCGATCCGGCTCCTAAGCAGCAGATCAGAAACTTTTCATTCATTTTATTTTGGTGCGATATAAGTAACATTATTGGAGCGGGCAATACTGTTTGGAATCACGCGGTAAGAAACGGTTGTTGGTCCTACAACATTTCCTTCTGATACCAAGATACCATCAGGACCCACAGCTTCGACAAACGCTACGTGTCCATAAATTGGACTTGATCCTGCGACTCCCGGATGGAAACTAATTGCGTAACCTTTTCTAGGCTGTCTGCTTGTACGATAACCTAAACGCGCACCTCTTTGACCCCATTCTCCGCCATTACCCATAAAATCATCTACAAATCCGCCAAGCTGACGAATACGGTTATACACATACCATGTACATTGACCGACAGGATATGATCCGGACGTGTTGTAGTTGCGTCCATTATAAACTGGGAAAGTCATCTTATTTCGATAGTATGCTGGAATCTCTGATCTTGATTGGATGATCATACCAGTCGCTTCCGATGTTGGTTCATCAAAACGGGTAAGGTTATACACCGCAATGAGTGAGTTCAGCTTATTATTGTAAGATGTATCGGTAGCGTATTTTCCAGTCAATTCTTGTGTCGCCTGCAAATAGTTCTTAGCTTCCGAACGCCAAACACCTTTATAGAAGTTAGGATTTCCGCTAATACCGCCGCGAATCAGACGAACATAGTCAGTCAGTGATTCTTTATAGTTTGGATAATTTCGGAAAGCTGCGTTGATTTGATACAACTCGCCATTTCCTCTATCTTCAAATGTTGGCATCGTCACAAATCCGCCTCGGAAAGAGCCTTTGATCCCAAAGAGATTGAAATGCGGCATCATCGATAACGTACTTTGACCAGAGCCGCTTTCCAAAATAGCTTGAGCAATCATGACCGACGCAAAGACATCGTATTTAAGCCCTAATTCTTGAGCGTCTTTTGCGATTTTTTCAATAAAACGTTCTGTGACCTTATTCACACGAAAATCCATACTTGCAGCATAAGTATCGATCAGTTCTTTCCCATATTCGGTCAAATCCCAATCTTTCATAACATGGACTGCATACTCTGGATTCTTTCTTTCTTCAGAAAGAGAAAATTCTTCCGTATCTTCTTCTGAAATTTCTCCGGTTTCTAAATCATAACCTTGCAATGAGAAGATTCGAACACCAGGAATTTCTTCCTTTTCCTCATCTTCTATTGTTTGTTGGACTTCTTCTAAGGCCGATTCATCTGCCAGCAGATATTTTCCAGCGCCTAGATAGACAGCAACTTCATCGGCTTTGCCGTCCTTCTCCCAGAAAAGGAGATCGCCAGGTTCGGCTTCTTCAAGCGTTCTCTTCTCACCGGCTTTTGCCATTTCCTCATAAGTATCGCCGAGTTCGTGACCGAAAACTTTTTGATAAATATAGTTTGGCAAATGCAGATTATCAAATGCTTCTGGCCCTTTTGCTCCTTCTTCATAAGGAAGGCTCAACTGCTTCAATGACTCAGAAACAATGGCAGCTTGCCGTTTGTCACTATAAGAAGACAATAATGGCAGTTCAAATCCGTTCAAATCCGAATCAGTTAAACTATCAGTTACTAAATTATCATCTAACGGTGTGGATTCATCAGAAACTGGACCTTGCACTACCGGTCGTGAAGTTTGTGTACCTGTTGAGTCTGCAGGTTTTTCTTCTTTCGATGCTGCAGGTTTGGATTCGTTTTTCTCTGGTTTTGGTTCACTAGGTTTCGGCTTTTCTGTTTCTGGCTTGCTTGTTTCTGGTTTTGGATCAGGTTTTTGTTCCGGCTGCTCAGGTTTTGGTTGCTCCGCCTTTTTTAACTGATTGATCGCGTTTTGCAATTCAGCGACACTTTGTGCAACCTCTTCAACAGAAGCATTAGGATTTTCGCTGACAGTTCGAGCTTTCGTCAAACTGTTTTGCAAAACAGCAAAAGATTTTTTTGTATAATCTTGTGCTTGGTAAGACGCAGCTTTTGTGATCCATTGCTGTAACTGAGACTTGTCTGCACGTAAAACTAATCCAGCCAATGCATTATTGATAGCAGCAACAGCTCCTGATACTTGTTCATTGGTGGCCGCTGCATCATTTAATACAGCTTCAGCTGTTACTTGTGCTGACCTTACTGCTTCAAACGAAGCGGGCGTGTAGGTCTGCTCGTTAGCTATAGCTTGGCTTAATTTTTGGTATAATTGCGTCAATTCACTTTTGTCTACAGTAACCTCAACAACTTCCGAACTACTGGATTCCTCTTCTGCAGGCGCACTTTCAGAAACGCTTTCACTTGTTTCTTGTGTTGTCACTTGTTCTTGAGCTGTCTCTGATTCAGCAGCTTCCGCCACTCCAGCATAAGCCGGTACACCTTGAGAAAGCATCATCGCAGCAACGCTTAAGAGCGTCAAAGCTCGTCTAAAACACAAAATATTTCTCCTTTTCATGTAACCCCCCCTAAATAAGCTTGTATTTAATCAACCACTTATTAATTTATTCTACCATAAATAGATACTATCTATTAAGCAATAACCCTTGGTTTAAGAAAACAACGACTATAAAAAAAATCTACTTTCAAAAAAACAAAACAATAAATATTGTTTTGTTTTTTCTACTAATAGATACGTTTTTTATGGCATAATTATTTGATAGGCTTTTCTTTTTCCGTCCGGAATCGGAAATTCTACCATTCCGCGATAGGTAAAACCAGCGCCGAGAATCGCTTTTTGCATCTTTATGTTTTCCGGATGAGTATCGACTCGAATATCGTTATACCCTGATTTCTGTGCACTTTCCGCTAATAAATGCAAGAAACGTTTTGCGTAACCTTTGCCTGTGGCTTTAGCGGCAAGAGCAAAACGATGGATCGAGCGATACTCACCGTCACTTTCACTCCAGTGACCATCTTTGATTGCAGTATAAACATCATCCACTCCGCTTACTAAGGCGGCTGTCCCGTAAATCTCGCCATCCACCATCAATAAATAACTTTCCCGTTTATCTATGTCAGTCAATAATTGATTTTCTTGAGGGCCATAGCCGTTTTGCCATTGAGGCAATCCTTGTTTTTTTAACGAAATGATTCCATCTTCAACGATTGATAGGATCACTGGAAGATCATTTTTATCTGCTTTTTTCAATTCGAGCATTTCTTCACCTGCTTTGCTTGTATCCCGAGTTTCTATTTTTTGTTTTATACGTTGATCGTCTTTAACTTTCCGCGAAACTCATCGATTGAAGTATAGCCTTTTTCATCCATGATCGCTGTCAATTCAGCAGTCAACCGTTCAAAAATCGCCGGACCTTCTTTATGAAGCTCGGTTCCTACTTGCAGCATCGTCGCGCCGCACAACAGGTGTTCAAAAGCATCTTGTCCCGAACGAATCCCGCCGGTACCAATGATTTTTATTGATGGATTCAAACGAGTATAAAACGCACGGACATTCGCTAACGCTGTTGGTTTGACATATTCGCCGCCGATTCCGCCAAAGCCGTCTTTTGGTTTGATCACTACTGACTCTGTCATTGGATCGATATACAAACCGTTACCGATACTATTAATGGAATTTACATAGGTCAACGGAAACTGATTCAATATTTCTGCCATCTCATCAAAATGAGCCATATCAAAATAAGGAGGCAGTTTCACGCCTAATGGTTTTGTGAAAAATTGGAAAACTTCTGTCAGAATCGTTTTAGTTAACGGAAAATCATAAGCGACTTGTGGTTTTCCGGGCACGTTCGGACACGAAAGATTTAGTTCTGTGATGCCGTTAAAATTGCTCTTTTGAATCACCCAAAGCATCTCCAGGTTTTCTTCTACGCTCATACCGGCAACTGAAAAAAAGAGGGGTCTTGTCTGTTTTTCTTGATAAGACAAAGCGTAATCCAAATAATAATCGAGACCTTTGTTAGGCAGTCCCATAGAATTGATGCTTCCTAATGGCACATCAAAATAACGCGGTTCGGGATTTCCGGCGCGGGATTCCAGTGTTGCGCTTTTCGTAATAAAAGCACCGGCTTTTGAAGCCGCCAGCTCGTCAAGTTCTTCGTGTGTCATGCAATGGACACCAGAAGCGTTCATAAAAGGATTTTCAAATGTATGGTCAAAAAAAGATGTTGTCAGCATGGATAATCTCCTTAGTTTTTTTCTAGAATACTGTTTTTTTGCCAATAAATCAACCAGAGAACGAACAATAATTCAGAATAAAATTATTTTGTTAGCAAATAACCGTGTTTTCTTGTAGAGGCATCGACAAACTGATCTTTTAACAAAAAATAAAAAGTTGATAGAAAACAGTAATCGCTTTCGTATAATGAAATAAAGGAGTGAATGATTTGGATGAAAGAGTGTTGATCCGCCAACTAAAGGATAAAGATTTCCAAGGGTTGGAGTCTCTGATCGAATTCTACGGCGCAAGCATCCTGCGAACCGTCCACGGTATCTTGAATCAGGGAACTGAAAAAAATCACTGGCCGGATCTGGAAAATGAGATCTTTTACGAAATCTGGCAGAAGATCCATCAATACGATGAGAAGAAAAGCAGTTTTGCAACGTGGGTATTGATGATCGCCCGCAGCCGCTGTATCGATAAAAAAAGACAGCTGAAAAAGGAACAAACACAACAGCCTTTGGAGATGATCAATCAAACGCTCATAGAAGATCCGTTAGCCAAAGAGGACTTTCTCTATTTGATCGATGTATTGAACGAAACGGATCAAAAGATATTCGTATTGCATTATTTTTACCAGCTGACACCGCAAGAGATCGCCTCGTCTGTCGGTTTAGAAACCAGTGCAATCTACAATCACTTGTCACGAGGTCGAACAAAATTGAAAAAGGTATTGCAGGAAAGGATGATGGGACGTGAGATTTAAAGATATCATTTACCGAGAAAACGAAAAATACCACTATGAGCTTTCTCCTGAAGAAAAAACCGAATTATTTGAACGCAGCAAATTTTACATTTTCTTTCAAGATCTGCTACAGGATGTCAAAAAAGAGCTTGCTGAAGATGAAGAAATCCACGGCTTTTTGCCAATGAATATCGCAGAAAACCTCGCAGCTACTAATCAAGGAATCAATGGAATTGGACACGCACGGACTGAAAAAGCGAAAAAGTACGTCAAAGATTTCAGCGACACTCGAGGCAATCGTTTACTCATATTCACCGATCGGCGGATGATTTATCTGATCATTCTTGATTATCTTGAGGAAGGAAACTACTATAGCTATCCTTATAAGGATATCCACTCCATCTATTTAGAACGTGGACAAGTGTCTTATCGAGATCCAAAAGGCTTTAAAAAACTGGAAGAAACTTGGTACGCGGTTGATTTTCAATCGGGTATCCATGTCTTCGCGGAAATGTTCACTGAAAAAGATGCTGAAGTGTTCAAGGAAAATTGGCGAGCAATCCCTGAATTCAACAAGATCCCTCAATCGAAGCGGATCTATCGCAGCAAACTCTTCGATCGGATCGTCAATAATTGGAAATTAGCAGGAAAGTTTATGTATTTCATGAGCGCTTGTATGGTTCTTATTGCACTTTTGCTTATACTAGGTGTAATGTTCGGAATCGGACCATTGAAGGGCTTTTATTACAAGCCGCTTATGACTGGTCAAATCCTCTGCTCTCTAAATGAATTTTGGAGGCACTGAATCAACCAAGGCTCTCGTTTCCCTGATTTTTCACGGTTGCGAGAGCCTTGATCGATTGCCGAAAGCTTCATCGTTAAAAATGGGTCAGCTTTTCCTGCCTTTACTTTGATCTACAGGATATTTGATGGCGTTCTTTTTTAGTTTTTCTTCTATGATCTGGTCGATATCAAAGCCGAGGTTGTCGGCCATCATATAGGAATAGATCAGCACATCCGCCAATTCTTCCTTTAGGCGCTCAGGCTCTTCCTTTGCTTCTGTCGAAGTTCGCCATTGAAACAGCTCTAAAAGCTCATTTGCTTCTAAAGATATAGAGATGGCCAGATCCTTTTCGTCGTGGAATTGCCGCCAATCCCGCTCATCTCTGAAATGATTGATTTTATCCATACTATTCATTGATACTCATCTCTTTTCTAAATAATTGCAGCCTCCCCGTAAAAACAGCACTTGCGGGTGTCCAACTGGTATTATCCCATGTTTTGCTCTATTTGTCTTATCCACGAGCAAAATAGCGCTGCCGCTTTCAGATATGTTTTAACTGAATCATATCTACACCAATATACATAGAAATACCGTCTTTTTTATCCATAGTACGATATTCGTCCTTGTTCTCGCTTTCGAAAAAAGTATGTATAATATAGAAAACAAGAACATCCAGCTTCGCTTCTATATTGACAAAAGATATTGAAAAATAAAGGGGGTACTATCAATGAAAAAGACTGCAGTTGTCCTATCTCTCGCCGGGGTGATCATTCTCACACTCACCGGATGGTCTGTCTACAATTTTCTAGGCAAAGGAATCGATAATAGTAGTCGATTTGGAAAAGATATTTACCAAGTTGGGAAAACAGAGGGGTTCAATGATCTTAAGGAAGTCGAAAATGCTGCTGATGAGATCGTAATTGCTGAAAAAACTTATGAGAACGCTTCAACTGTCCTTTATACTAAATATGGAGGAGAAGAACGGATAGCTATCGCTTATACTTTATCCGATTTTAAAGTTGATAAAGTTATTCACGGCGATCACCTGAAAACAGGCGAAACATTCACGATCCTTGAAAACGAGGCTTATAACAAGAAGCAAAAAGTCACCTACCATATCGCCGGTTACAACATGATGCGGCAAGGGACCAAGTATCTCTTGTTTTTAGAGCAATCAGAAACAGATCCTTATTATCTTGTCGTAGGTGTCAATTTCGGTAAAGTTGATTTAGAAAGAAGCGAAACTGATCCCCCTAAAGGTTTGCAAGAATCAACGAAGGGATCTGCCCAAGTCATCTTGGAAGCCCACGAACAACACGAAAAGATTCGTGAATCCGCAAAGAAAAAATATGCGGAATTTATCGAATAAAAGTGATCCTAACACCTAGAAATACAAATGGATTTTCACCGTTTTGTGTTAGATCGTATTTGATAAAAAAGTGTCAAATATGGTAGGCTTATACATTTTATTGCTAGGTATCTGTTTAGTTTTCATGTAAAGCCTCTTTGCCACACCTTTCAATTAAGAAGCTCCCTAGTACCATACACCAGTAAACAAAAAACACGAGAAAGACATATATCTCTTATATATCTTTCTCGAGGCTGTTTTTTATTCTGCTTGCGACTATTTATTAAAAATCTTAGGACCTTTACGCATGTTTTTCCGATCGTTTTTTGGCGTGGCCATTTGTTTTGCTTTTCCGCCGCCTTGTTTCTTTTTGATAAGTTCTTTCATCTTTTCTTTTTGATCCATGTTGGGTTTGCCTCCTTTTTTCGCTGATGCCTTTGATTCACTAGGTAACGATAACTAAGGTCGATATATTAGATTAGCGGTTTAACAAGCAGAGCATAGAGAACTCTTTTCTCAAAAAATACTAAAATCTATAATGTGATCCAATATCTTTGCTTTACTATACCGTTTACCAGCACTTCATTTTCCAAGATTCCGCCATTGTTTATGATACTCTTCGCTGAACCGACATTCTCTTTATCGCATACCACGAGGACTTTGTCTATACCAAGTTTTCTGTATTCCTCTAACGCCATACAGAACATCTCTGTCGTAAAGCCTTTTCTGCGCTCAGACGGACGAACACCATCCATCATGTCGATGAGCTGTTCATTATATTTTTCTTTCAATTTTATCAACGTCAACATTTCGCATCTCTACTAAACAGCTTTATTCTGTTTGTATATGATCAAAATATCCCTCTTTGATCAGCAGCTCCAATACTTTTGCTTCACGTTCGATCATATAGAAATTTTTGGGTCCGTGCTCTTTATTGCGATTTGCGGCGATCGCCTGCTCAGGAGCAATAAATTCTAATGTGAAGCTTTCGTCAGCTTCGTAGTCATCCAATTTTTGCGAGAGGATTTGATCCTCTGCTTGGCATAGATAATAATAATTATCTTGAATGAATATGCCCTCTAATTCACCCTTGTGGATACGATGGACATAACCGTATTCCTTGATCGAAGAAGGGATGACACGAAGTCCTGATTCTTCCGCTGTTTCTCTGATCAGCGTATCGATCTGGGTTTCATCCGCTTCGATACCGCCGCCGGGAAATTTATAATAATCATATTTAAGACTATGGATCATCGCGACTTTGTTATCACGGATAATGATACTCCTTACCGACGGACGGATAAACGCTTTATCGTTTGGATCATAATCTTTTGGGTCTATGTTGAACAGCAACCTCATATATTCTACCTCCTACCTTGTTGCTCCAATATGTTTAGGATCAACCAAATTCAAGGATATCAATAGGATAACCTTAGCAATCAAGCATTCAAATATTTTAAAACGAAAATCTGTTGAACTCGTCCGTTGTCTTTTGATTTCAACTACACGCTTACTGATGAATCCATTTATTCAGATCATTTTGCCAGCTTGCATCCACTTCTATCCACGATATCACTACTGATTAGTTAACTCTTCCAAATTTTTCAAATCAATATAGTCTGATTCTCTCAATTCATATCCACTATGAAAATTTAATTGGGCACTCACTGAAAGACAAGGGATCACGCGGTCTTCGAATTGATGGGTAGTGAACCATTCCGCTTCAAAAAAATAAAAGCCGCCCTCTAAATCCGCTTGCTGTGCACTGCCGTCAGCAGCCAGAATCAGCGGATGGATATCTAAATACCCTAGCTCATCATGCCAAAGTTCCATCCGCGCCGGCATCCAGTCTACTACTTTTTTATAGCCCATTTCATAAAGAGCCGTTAGTAATTTGTCTGTTTCTGCACCGTCAAAATCAATATCGATGTCTCGATGTTCTCTATTTTGTTTTCCTGTCAAAATATCTACGCCCCAACCGCCATCTACCCAGTAACGGATATTTAAGCTGTCTAATTTATCTAGTACCGCAAACATCTTTTCTTTCGAAACAAGTCTTTTCACTTTTTCACCTGCTTATTTTTACTCTGGTCAACTAAGAGTAAAAGATTTTTTCTTGTAAAGCAAGATGGAAAAGCGAAAATGCTGCATAGATTATGTTTTTATCTCTAATGATGTGAGTGTGATTAAATTTTTAGAAAAACAGGACTTTACGCAAAAAAACGCCTTTATCAACTTTTTCTAAAAGTTGATAAAGACGTTCAAAGTTATCTTTCTCATTTTGGATGGGTATCCGAAACCCCAAAAATCGGCTTGAAATACATACCAAACGAGTACAAAACATTGCTAAATCAGCATTGATCTTTATCTAATCCCAAGTGCGATTCTTGCATAACGACTCATTTTATCGGTGGTCCAAGCAGGATACCAATTAGCTACTGTGCTATCCAGTTAATTATATGCTTTAGCAAAGAACTTTCCTTGTGCCATTCTTTTTATGACAGTATACCACTGGAATTACATTGAGTACAGACATATCTGTTATTTTAGCAGACTCCCAGAAGGACAACTGACAAATCAAGCATTAAAGCTGATCCACAATGTTAAGTGCCACCACTCTGGCAATACCTGCTTAAAAAAAGGCTCAGCTGTTTCCTATATGATTATTATTAGTCAGCAGACTGCAGTTTCTTTCTGCTTACTGGCTTGTTTAGCAGGAGTGCATAGACAGCAAGAACAATTATCAGAATGTTTCTGACAGTAGACAGTGAACTGACAGTTGCTACGCTGATCCCTACTGTAAAGAACAGGATAAACAGGAATAATTGGTGTGATTGCTTTCCTGTCATAATGCGCCACCTGCTTTCATTTCAGTGTAATACTGCTTGAAGTCAGCTCTAGCACGTTGCAGACGCTTTCTGATACAACTGTTGCTTAACTTTTCAGCAGGGAATACCTGTTTTAATCTGTCCAGCAGCTCATTGCCGTGTAAATCTTGCATCCAGATACACAGCATTGCTGCACTGGCTTTGGTCTTGTCACTGATCTGACTGTAGGCAATGAGTGCCGCTTCCACAGAGTTAAAGCTATCAGACTCTGGCTGTACTGCATACATTTCTGTAATTACTTCTGATATACTAACAGTAGCGCTGGTTGGCACGTGTTTCTTGCTGTTCAAATGTATGATTGCATTAGTCCTTTTGTGCAGGAGTATTGCAGATACATACGTGTAAAAGGAAGCCCTGCTGTTCTGCTTATAGCTGTTCATTGCTTCTAACAGTGAGTCATCAAATAGAGCGTGTAAGTCTGCTAAAGTAATCTCTTGTGGCGTGTTCTTGCGTAGCCAGTGTATTTTTGCTGCTTTGAAGCTCTTTACCTTCTGCAGTATATTGAACGCTGCAAATTCTACTGCTGCTGTTCTACGTTCACAATACTGTTGATAATCAATTACTAATTGTTCCACTGTTTTCTCTTGTGCTACTGTTTCTGCTGTTGCTGTCATTGTTGCTTTTCCTTCTTCCATAGTTGAGATAGCAGCAAAAGCATGGTATAGTATCGGTATACCGTTAGTAAAACATTACCATGTTTTGCTGTTAGTCAGTGTTTGCGGCACTGACTTTTCTTTTAATTAATCACAGGGTTTTAAAGACCCTATCAATTACATTCAACAGTATAGGGTACGGCAAGCCCCCTGTCAATAGAAAGAAGGTAAAAAAATGCAATTACATGAAAAACTACGCCAATTAAGGAAAGACAGTGGCTATAGTCAAGTTGCGCTGTCTAAACTATTGGAATTAAACTCAAGAACTGTTAGACGGTATGAGTCAGCAGATATTGAACCATCTAAAGCACAACTGCAGGTATTAGCAGACTTCTACAATGTACCTCTAGGCTACCTGTTATCAACTGACAACACAGTGCTGGACTACGCAAAAAGCATTGCAGACAGTTTGACAGAAACTGACAGAATGAAACTGCTAGAATACCTGCAGAAAAAGTAAGAGTCCTTCAACAGTTGCCACAGGATCATTACAGCACTATCAGAAGGCAGTTAGCTTGTTGAACAGATAAACAAAGCACCACAATGCCCCGCTGCTACACAGGTATTGTTGCTCTGGCAATAGGAGCACTGATCTGGACCCTTACCAGAGTCATTCAACTTATTACCTATTCCTGCACACTGTTAATCCAGCACAATCAATTTTAAAGCCCAAAATGCCCATAGCTATGCAGGAAAATAAAGCTATAACTGTTCATAGTATAATTACCTGGTGTACTGGTGTATCTCTGTAAGCTACCTGTAATATGCGCAGAATTAAAAGGGATTGACTCTGGCTTAACTGGAGCAATGCAGACTGCCAGAAAATCAAAAATTTGTTATGTATTTTTTCAGACACCGCTGCTACTTTCAGCAAGGGTCAGTTTGGCAAGTAGGGTTACTACTTTACAGCTACTATTGCCACCTGTAGACTGTGTAGACTGATTGAAACTCCTGCTGTACAGTGCCCTCCCAGAAATTGTAAAATTTACTGTGCATTTTTTTCAATGGTCTGGAGCGGTAAAAAAAGATACCCACTCCCCCTGTGGCGGGTCTGTTATGCAATGCCGTTCTGTTCAAACAGATCAACAGTAAAATCATTGTAAAGATTACTGAATTAAGTGTATAATAAAGCTGAGTTAAAGCAGTTTATAACTATTTAAATAACATTTAAATGCTTTTAGAGCAGTTACAAAGCAAGAAAATTTCACAAAGAACAGCAGATACTAACTGCTGATTTAACAGGGTTTATCATTGGATAACAGTGTAGACCAATTAGTTTGCACAATCTTTTCTGCTGAAACCCTTATGGCGCTTACAAGTTGTGTTAACATACCTTATGTAAACTAGCAGATATTACAGAATAATATAACGTTAAGGCTGTTGCATGGACTCTTGCAGTAGTCTTTTTCTGTATGCCTGCAGTAACTGGATAGCCAGTGGCAGTGAACAGCGCCATACTGGTTAAATGCAGGCTTCCAGTTTTTCAAAAAGGGGATACGCACAGTGAACGCCTGCTTGAGGTTTGCAGACTGTATAACCTGTTTACCTTCCTGTTTGTTCATGTTTACCCTCCTATTTGTCCCTATTTATTCCTGTATATTCCCTGTTAATGAACAGTAGACTACTACTACTATCCCCTACTTTTTTATTTGCCACTCAGTGTAAAATCTGCGCTTCTGAATAGGCTATTCTAGCAGTGACTGCTGTTCTATACAGAAACGCTGTAAAGGCTGGTGTAGCAATGTTTTTAGACTCTGGCAAAAGCTGTAACAGACAGTAGCACGCTGTATGATATATTTTACATTTGCTTTACATTGCACAAAAAAAAGAACCCCACTGTCAAGAAGACAGTGAGGCAAAAGGGAAAGGTATTAATTTAATGAAAGTGCTGCAGTATCTCAGTAGAAAAGAAATAAAAGACCTGAGAAACTACAGCAATGGAATGTATAGAGAAGTTAAACTACACTCCACAGGCAGTCCTACCTATAGAGCATGGTAAGACTGTCTAACAATGCAGTTTATTACAGAAATTTTTCTCTGCGTGATCTTGAACGTGCTTCTCGTTGCTGTCTAGCTGTAATCTCTGGAGTTATCGCCTTTGCAATTTCTCTGTCATTAAGAAATACATGAGTATGAACAATCAAAGACCCTTGATTGTAGTTATTGCTACTACTGTTGCCATCATTATCTCTGTCAATCATGCCAGCCACTGCAGAAGCAAAAGGTTTCATTTTACTTTTGTTAGAAAGTGGCACTACAGCCTCATCGCCTGCTTCGCCCACGCCAATCACAGAAGGACCATTGAAAATACCGCCATTAGCGTGCCATCCAACGTCAAAGCCGCTTGGATAGCTGATACGCTTTCCAAAAAACGTCTTACTGCTCCATTTCAAATCTAAGTGTGGCAACGCCGGCATTTGAATGCTAGGAAACTTCAACTTGATATTAAACATACGTTTTATGCTGTCAATCACGTTGCTAACAATGTCCTTAGCACCATTAATTGCATTGCTGATTGTACTTTTAATGCCATTCCAGACACTGCTAGTAGTGCTCTTAATACCGTTCCATACGCCTGTTACTTTTGATTTCACAGAATTAACAGCATTTGTGACACCACTTTTAATGCCGTTCCAAACATTGCTTACTGTGGACTTGATACCATTCCACACACTGCTGGTTACAGACTTAATGCTGTTCCAAACACTTGACACTACTGATTTTACCGCATTAATTGCAGCTGATATTGCAGACTTGATTGCACTCCATACTGCACTAATCACTGCCTTAATGCCGTTCCATACACTGCTGGACACTGATTTAATGGTATTCCATGTAGCGCTGATTACAGAACTAATTGCACTGACAGCCGTGGAAACTCCAGCTTTAATTGCGTTCCACGCCGTCAAAATAGCACCCTTGATTGCATTCCATGCTGCGCTTGCTGCGTTTTTAATAGCTTGCCAGATTGCAGTTAGGCCTGCGCTAATAGCTCCCCAGTTTTGCCATAGCGCAACTCCAATAGCAATTAATGCACCAACAGCCACTACTACTAAGCCCACTGGACTTGCCATGAACGCAATAGCGGAAGTTACTGAATTTATGATAGTGACCATTGTAATGAGTGCCTTAATTGTCAACACAGCACCAACAAAGCCTGCTATAATTGGTGTTGCTGCTTTCAGCACGTCAAAGAAGGTTTGAAAGCCACTTATAATGTCATCAATAGAGATACTTTTAAGCGTGTCAATGATAGAACTGATAATGTTACTGATTGTGTCAAAAGTAGCAGTATCCTTGAATGAGTCCCACAGTTGCTGGAATGCGTCAATTACTTTGGGAATTGCTTGTGCTACTACGTCAAATGCTTTGGTCACGCCATCAGAAAAGCCATTAATAAGGCTCACTAGATTACCCTTGCCAAAGCTGTCAATAATCTTATTAATACCGTCAACGACATTGGCCTTCAATGCCCCAAAAGCGCCCTCAAACGTTTTTGTACTGGTAGCAGCTTCTTTGGCTACATCTGACATACCTAAGCCCATTAATGCAGTGTTGAACTCATCAGCAGTGATCTGCCCCGCCGCCATTGCGTCCCTGAAGTTACCTGTATATGCTCCAGCCTTCTTCATTGCATCCATTAGTGGACCCGCTGCACCAGGAATTGCATCAGAAAGCTGGTTCCAGTTTTCAGTGGTGAGTTTACCAGCCCCAGCTGTCTGAGTCAGTACCATTGCCACACTTTTGAACGTGTCTGCGTTCCCGCCGGCAACTGCATTTAGATTACCTGCCGCTTGCGTTAACCCTACGTAGTCTTTTACGCCATTACTAGCCAACTGTGCTGTAGTGTTTGCTACGTCATTGAGATTATAAACAGTGTTGTCAGCGTAACTTTTCACTGCCTTTTCTGCTTTTGACAATTCTTTGCCCTGTATTCCAGCAAACTGCATTGTTTGCGCAAACTTGTCCATGCCATCAGAAGCTGCCAGTGCTTCTTGAACTGATCCAGCCACCCCCGACACTGCTGCATTGACAGCTTTTAATGCAAGTCCCACAGTAGTAAACTGTACAACCTTTTTCGCCAATGTGCCAAAACCGCTGGACATTTTAGCCATTGGAGTGTTTAAGCCTTGCAATTTTTGTGCCATTGCACCCAGTGCAGAAGACATTGGTTTTGCCATGCCTTTTGTAGCGCCGCTCACTTCTGCCATTGCCTTTTTGACTCCTGTTATATCAACGTCAACTTTAAAGCTGATTGAACTAACTGCCATTCATTTCACATCCTTTTCCTGTTTTTAATGCATTAAAAACAGCAAGCATTGATTTGCCTGCTGTCATTGTCTTATTCTTATTTCACTAGCATTTCATGTACAGCCTCTGACAGCTCCTCAGTGCTGTAGCATTGCATTTCTGCTGTGACCTCTTCTAGTGTCACGTCTGGGAAAGTGTCAAGCAGTCCAACTGTTACAAACAGCATTGCTTTCTTTCTTTTCCACTGCCACGTGTGACGTATACTTGCAATTTCATGTACTAGATCAATGTCTAACTGCTCTTTAGCTGTTTCTACAGCATTAAAGCTGATACGCATTTTTGCTGGTTCATTACGGAAATACAGCATTACTTTCAATTTCCGCTACTGTAAAATTCACGCATTCTTTTAGCGTGTAGCGCTTCTTCTGTTGCTTCTGCAGCTGCTTGCAGCTGTTTATCTGCAAGGCTTTTGCGTACAGGAATGCTATCTTTGAAGTGAAATGTCACGTGAACAGTTTCACCATTGATCTTGACTGTTTCAGAACTGTCAATACTAATAGACTGCCCATAGCCGTTTTTAACTGTTTTCAGAACAGCCTTAAAGCGTTCTAACAGTGATACCAGATCACCTGTCACAACTGGCAATAAGTCATCAAGCTCACTGGTATTTCCAGCTGTTTCATATTCTTGCTCTAACTGCTCCATTGTTTCTTTAGCGTGTGTTAGTGCTGTTTTCAGCTGCGGATACACTTCCTTTAAGCCAGCGACAGTTGAGGCTGTGTGCCATTCACACAAGTAAGCGGCTTCAAGTTCCAGCTGCTCCACAGTCTTAGCAGATTTTTTGAAAGAAAAAAAGTCAGTCAGCTTTTTAAGAACATCATCAAAGCTGCTGCTACTGTCCGCTGGAGAAATTCCCTGTTCAATTTCAGCTTTCTGCTGGGCAATTTCAGTTAATTTAGTTTGGTACTTACGGTAATTAGTTTCTATTGTGGACAGTTTCTTGTCAATTTCAGCAACTACCTTACTGTCTGGACGCAGCGACTCTAAGTCTAGCTGTTCTGCTAGTGGTTTCTTCTTGAAAAGCGGCATTATTTCACGTCCTTGCTTTCAGGGTTATCAAATTCTGTTGGATCAAGTTGTAATTTAGCTGCCGCTTGTTTAGCAGTTTCTACGGAAAACTGATCCATGCCACCGGCCACACTTTCTGTAAAAGTAGTAACGGTGTTGGGATATTCATATTCTTTTAGCATTTGCAATGCTGTTTCTATATCTGCCAATTCTTTTTCCAATTTTGCATAGTTAGTAGCGGCCGTTTCATGAATTAGATGGTAAGGTTCCACAGTTTTAAATTCTGACCATGCCTCTGAATTGCGGATATGCAACAGCTCTTTCAAACTGTGTAACGTGAAGTATTGATACATTTCATCTTTGCTGCCAACAGCTGGAGCTTTTATCCGCTTTTCTAATGGCAAAGACTGATAAGCTACCCAGCCTGCAGTATTGACATCTGGAGCCGATAAAAAGGTTTGCTCAATGCGTTTAGCTGTTTCTTTCTCTTCAACTTGCTTTTGAGCACGCTCCTTAAAGTATTTTTCTAGTTGCTGTAGTGCATTGCTTTTGTTTACCATATTATTGTTATCTCCTTTTATTCTCTGATTGATTTCTGAATAATTCTATTAATATACGTATCTAAATGTTTTCCGCTAATCCCTATAAAGCAGTTAGCGACTATTTCTTTTTTCAGCTGATCCACGTTCAAATAGCGTGAATAGCTGTCATATTCTGCCTGTGTCTTTGCTGTGGCAGATAGGCTTATTTGAGTATTCCATGCTGTAATGAATCTGTTTATGCGCTTTTCTGTATCTCGCAGAACAGACATAAGATGTCTGACAATCATTTCATTGTCCATATACGGCAGTGTTTTTAATGCTGGTGTTGGTGGCGTAAACCTGTAGCCGTTGCGGCGTGCTTGAAGTCTGGCCTCATGTAGCTCCTCACCTGTTAACGGCCGTTCATATGGAAACAGCTCATTGATTTTAGTAGTGATTTCTGCTAATGCTCCACCAGCAGCAACCTTTGCCATATTGGCTCTGTCATTAAACTTAGTCAAGCTACTATCATTGAAACATTCAAAAATATCAGCAAACATGTCTGTTTCTGTACTCTTAATGATCTCCAGTAGCTGATCTGCCTTTTCCGCGCCTTCTGCTATCAGCTTTTGCTTTGAACTATCATTAACAGTCATTCTGCACGTTTCCTGTTGTTATTAATAATCTGAGTCATTCTGTAAAGATCCAGTTTCTTTGCCTTTGCATACCGCTCAACTGAAACACAGTTGCCCCATCTTTTTTTCCATCTGAAGAACTCCTCGCAGATTTCTTTATCAGATTGCGCTGGGATAATATACGGCTCTACAAAAGTGTTAAAGATTTCCTTGGCTTCATCTGCGCCTGCTTTACGCATTTTACTGATCCTGCCCTTTTTCATTTTCTGGAAATGCCTGCAATGCTGCAGTTACCGTTGTCTTTGCAATGCGCTTTGCCGCCGCATAACGTGTGATAGTGACAAGATTGCCATATTCATGTTTCAGTTTATAGAACTCTGCTGCAATCTCGGCACGTGTCTGCTTAGGAACAATGTGTGGCGCAATGAGATCTGTAAAAATTTGCTCTTTCATATCTGGTACATTTTTCATACTAGTGTTTTCTCCTTTTTGTATAGGTTAATTTACGCAGTTTTACTATCAGATAAAACTGGCCAGTTGCAACTATTTCTTTTTTACGGCTATTAGCTATAAAAATTGGTAAACATACAACGGTTATCATGCATTTTTATACTGTTTTCATGCTTTTTTATATCTGTTAGCACGCTGATAATCAGTACGCCAAAATATTATTTACAAGAAAATTACTCTTGCTGTTCTTTGCTAGTTTATATATTGCAATCACTGCCGCTTTATAAAAGCGCTGTTGATTGAAAGTTATATGGTCGCTAATGCTCCCAACTGTCGCTTACGCTCCAGTGTGTGGAAAATTAAAAGAGTAAATACTTCTAAAACAGTCATACAGCAAGACTGAATTACTGCTATATATATATATACTGTACTGCTGTTTATGCTTTTCAAATTCTGTTTAGTTTTTCATATATTATGCGTTGGCAGCTTGCTGACAGCGCAAGGCGTTAGCCTTTGTTCTTAGCATTATGATTTCTGTTAGTTTCAGTTTTAAAGTAATCTAATAGAATAAAAAGATATTAAGCAAGTTTTAAAAACGCTGTACCCTAACTGCCGCAAGGACTTTCACATTTTGCCCTGTGCAGCAAACTTACCTAAACTGTAGCTTTTTGCAAAAAAAGAACTGTGAAATAAACTGTTTTCCTCTGCATATAGCGGCAAGACTGTTAACGTTGCTTAGAATTTTTAGTGCCAAAATGCCACTGTCTTTCTGATAGACAGTAAAGAAAAAAAGCAGGAGAACTGTTTCCAGTTTTCCCCTGCTCTAAAATCAGTTAAAAGTATATGATCCTTCAACGCTTCTGAACATTTCAGAGTCAGCAAAAGCAGTAACTCCTGCTTGTCTAGTTGCAATATCTGGGTTTAGCTTGTATCTAACTGTCTTACCAGTAATGATTTTAGCTATTGCCCATATGCCGTGATACTTTGCTTTATTGATAATATTAGCGGCTGCTTGCCTGCTTATACCCGCTATCTTTGCAGCGTCCTCTAGTTTCATGTGCTGTAATGCCTCAAAGTTAATATCTCTGTGCTGGTTTACTGCTAAAATGTTAGTTTCCTTATCCAAAAACGGTAGCATTTTTGCGATAAAAGCCAGTGTCGCTGCATTGTTTTCTAAGTATAGCTGTTGAATAACTGAGTTAAAAGCCTTTGTCGTATGATTGTACTTTCCGCCATCTTTGACAAACTGCCCACGGTAGAAATAGGTATCATTCAGTTTGTAACAGGTAAACTGCTTGTCCAGAACTTCCTTTGTTTCAACGGTAATTAAACCAGCAGCTTGCAAGTCTTTCAGTATCTTAGTTGCAGAGCGCTTGCTCAATCCCATAATTTCAGCAATACCTTCTGCATTAGCAGGATACTTATCACGCTCATTGTGATAAATAATGTTGTCGTAGTGCATATACGTTGCCAGATAAAGTGCATGACCTACTAATGCGTTACTTATAGCATTGCTGTTAATGAATTGTTCCCAGTTTTCCATCCTTGTATTGAAAAACGTGCGATCATCTCCTTCCTTTTTCCAAAAAGTACACTTGCTTTCATAAGGTTCCCGCTTTCTTCTGAAATACTGTACATCCTCTGTCAATATCTCTTCCGTTTCTAAGTCAGCTTGAATTACTCTAACTAACTTTTTATCGGGACCCTGTACCAACGTTGCTGCTCCTAATGTTTTTCTTGATGTTCACTTTGTTTCCTCCTGTTTGTAAAGGTGTGACCTATGTGCTGCAAAAATATCTGCAAAGCTGCCATGTGGCTATGTATGTAAACAGGGAAACTGTGTAACGCCTTACACTTACTTATTCAAGTTTTTTTTTCAAAAGGGGACATACTTTTTAAAAGTTTTTTCAGCTAAAACAAAAAAAGACCCTGAAACCTCTGCTTCATTGTTGCAGAAATTTCAAGGCCTTTTGCGTTATATTCAATTTTAGGCTGATTTTTCCTGATAAGTTAGGGAGCTGACAGCCATATATACTGCTTCATAGGCAAACAGACACCAACATAATGAATAGCTGCTTTATTTGCCATACTGCAGGGGGAAAAAACAGGCAATAACGCAACGCTGAACAGTCTAGCCAGAGTCACAGGCACTGCAAGCCACCTGTCAATCATGCTGCAGGATCACTGCCACACTGCCATGCTGTCAATCACACTGCAGGATCACTGTAAGCACAGGTAGACACTCTTGCTACTATCACACTGTTTAGATACCTGTTGAACAGAATGCGTTTATTCCTGTCAGATGCACATAAGTTAGGGTAATAAACGGAAAGTAACTGGAAGGCAAGGTGTTTAACTGCCTAGCAATGTTGCGTCTTTTTCTTACAGTCACACAGGGCAAAATAGAGCTTATACAGCACGTTAATAGTTTGCAGGTAATTTCATGCTAGGACTGTATCTAAAGAGCCTGTGCAGGCATTCTATGGGCATACTGCTCTATCATGGTCTGCCTGTAAGGGCTGTGGCAGACTCTCCCCTAAGAAGTAAAAAAGTTACTTCTATAACGTCAGCAGATACTGAAAAATATCTGCAAGGACTGTGTATAGACATTAAAATATCTATAAACGGCTGTGTATAGACTTACTGCAATTATCCGCTCACCTTACCCTTGCGGAACCAGCCAGATTGAGTTAGTTTGTTCAAACAGTCATTACTGCAGCTGTGTGTTCAGGCTGTCAACTCATGTAATACAGCATATCTGGTCTGGAAGCAGCCCTCCTAAAGGCTTCCTCCACCTGCCTTTTTAACTGGTAGGTAGCAGTCACCTATCACAATCAACAGTAATACCAGTAATTCCAACTGTTGTCAGCAAGTTTTGTGTGGCGGTCATGCTGCAGACCTCTGTTCCTTCACTCACAGCAGAAGAACTTCCTTAAAGAACGCTGACAGAGCGACAAACCACTTGAAATTACAGCAGAAATACTGTACAATATAGGTACTTTGTTAGGGGTTTGATCTCTGTTTATTCAGTTTTCAAATGCTATGGCTACTGTTAGCGCAGTAGTCTTTTTTTATGCTTATTTACGTAGATTAGACAGTGGAGCTGCTTTCAGACCTGCCGCCAGTACTTGCTTGTTTTCCATACTGTTCAAGTATGTTTCAGTGGTCTTAATACTTGCGTGTCCTAAAAGCCGCTGGACTGTGTACACATCTGTATTTTCTATAAGCTTCTGCGTGAAGTAGTGTCTAAACGTGTGTGGACTAGCTCTAAGCTGCTCATTCACGCCTGCAGCTTTAGCAATCTGTTTAACAAAGCGTTGGGCAATGTCAGTAGATAGTTTTTCACCTGCCTTTGTCAGAAATACAAAGTCTTGCTGTGTAATGTCTTTTCTAGTAGCAAAGTAACGTGCTTTAGCTCTGTCATATTTCAGTTTTTGCTTATATATCAATGGTGAACAATAAAGTACACGTGATTTCTTTCCTTTACCGTTGATGACTAGAATACTGTCCTTTTGAAATGTGTTATCTGTTAAATTCTCTAGCTCACTGATCCGCAAACCAGTATCAGCAAGAGTCATCACCATTAATCTGTTGCGTTCTGCTACAAATAGGGAACACAGTCCTCTGTGATTATTAGCCTTCCTGCGCTTTTCTGTTGCTTGCTTCTGCGTATACTGCAACATTTTCTTAATATCACTATCAGACCATGCACGTATGACTGGCTTGCTTTCACGCATCCACTGCACACGCAAGCAAGGGTTCTCAGAAGGCTGTATATACTCTTCATTCTCACAGAAAGTAAACAGTGCCCTAATTGCCCGCAAATAGCTGTTTACATAGCTTTCACGTACACCAGCGTTATATTTAAACACCATAAATTTTCTGATATGTGCTGTTTTAACGCCAGCAAGAGTGGTAACGCTGTGTTCCCTGTCAAGCCATGCAAAAAACACTGACAATAGCTTTTTGTTCTTGGACACTGACTTAACTGTAAGCCCTCTGGCTTCATCTGTTACTATCATTTCTTCTAATAAGTCTTGCAGTTTTATATCTTCAAACAACGCAAAAAGCCCTCCCTCATGCCATTTCTGACACAAGGAAGGACTCTTGTTTACTTTGCATATTTCTGTGGACAAGCCAGAATAAAACCGCTCTGGACTCCGTTATAAATGTAACTCACAGTTGCTCCAGTTGGATAAGGACCTGTACAAATCACTGTAAAACACTGATGTGACAGAATTACCGTATACCCAATGCTATTCTGGCGTATCTGGACATCTTATCTGTCGTCCAAGCAGGATACCAAACTAATTTTACTTCGATATTTTTTACTTCTGGCACTTCTGCCAACGCTTGATGGATTTGGTCAGTGAGGATATCTGCTAACGGACAGCCCATTGTCGTTAGGGTCATTTTGACGATCGTATCACCAGTTTCTCCATCAAATTCGATTTCATATATTAATCCAAGGTTGACGATATCGATACCTAATTCAGGGTCGATCACAGTTTCTAAAGCTGTCAATACGCGTTCCTTGATGTCAGTGACTTCTTGTTCAGTATATTGTTGACTCATTTGCATAAGCCTCCTTTGGTCATTTCTTTCCAAATAATACCTTGTTTTCCAGTATTTGTAAATGAAGTTTCGCGTCAGATTTTTGATAAAAAATTTTCCTTAAAAAAATCTGGTTAAAAACAATCTCTTTCAATCAATTTGTCGTTAAAAATACTCAACGGCTTTTTTTCTGGATCTTCATTTCAGGAAATTTCCCAGTCGCTTTAAATGTCCGTTGGTCGTCTTCGCTGGCGAATCGTCCCATGATCGATTGGGTTGGCAAGATATTGACAAAGGCATTTTCATCAGCTTCAATGACAGCTTGTTCCAAATCATATAATTCATAACGAGTGATCACCATCACGATCGTTTTCCCTGGAACACCTGAATAGCCGCCCACAGAAGGAAGCAGCGTCATCCCGCGGAAAACATGCTCAGAAATATTTTTGCCCACTTCGTCTGGTTTGGTAGTGATGATCATTGCCGTGACTTTTTGATGGCTAGTATGGATCATATCCACCACATGACTCATACAATAAATAGAAATGATCGTATACAATGCACTTTCCCAACTAAAAATGAATCCTGCTACCATAATGATGATCCCATTTAGCATAAACATGTATTTACCGACAGTTTTCCCAGTAGTTTTTGACAGCACCAGTGATAAAATATCCATCCCGCCGGTCGTAAAACCCATTTTCAATGAAAAACCGGAACCGATCCCCAGTAAGACGCCACCCATCAGTGAATTCATCAAAATATTATTGGTGACTTCTCCTTGAGGTATGATCATAGTGACCAGAGAAACACAGACGACATTGATAAAACTCCAAAAAGTCGATGATTTACCTAGTTTGATAAATCCCAATATAAAAATCGGTATATTCAACAGCAAGATGAATAGTCCGGTACTCAAATGAATATCAAAATAGCGAAATCCCAGCGCGACAATGATCTGTGCGACCCCGTTCATTCCTGCTGAAAGGACTTTTGCCGGAATCAAAAAAAAGTTCAATGAAACAGCCGAAGTGATCCCCGAGATCAAAACGACACTGATCTTTTTTAAAGTTTCCATTTGTTCATGTTGCGCTCTTATTTTTCCCACGATTTGTTCTCCTTACACCTTTTTTATCTCCTATAGAATAGCAGTTTCCTGTCGAAATTTAAACTTCTTTTTATAAGAGCCGTAAAAAACCGCGAGAGAAAATGCACTCGCGGATTTTTTGGATCTTTAATGCTATTTTTCAGATTTCTATCATCTATATTAAACAACTATTGAGCTTGGGCTTCTTGGTCGACACAAAAGATATGGTCTAATTTTACAACACCATTTTTTCCGCCCTCTATCAGCTCGACAGTCGCACATCTACTTAAAATCGTCATGATTCGGACTTTCTGCAAATGATTACAGCCAACTACTTTAGCAAAATAAACTTGATCTTTTCTCAATTGCGAACGATCCATAAAAAACACCCTTCCCTATAAATTTATCCTAGGGTAGCTCATTATCAGAATTAAGTAAAGCAAGTCAACTTGTTAAAAAAATAACTATCTAGTGGATGAAAAAAGCTGTAATAAACCATTTTTTCAAAAATTCCTAGGTTTTAAAAAAACACGATTCATTTCACCTTCTTTTACTCAGCAGTACTCAGCTTATCACTCGCTGAAACGTCTCGTGACTCCCAAAATTTTTGCAGTTCGTCAGATAGCTGATTCGGTTGATAAACGACTGTTGCTGAGTGCCAATGAAGCGGGAACAGCTTTTTATATCTTGTTGTATTGAAACGCTGGTCCAATAGCAAAACGACACCATGATCATGACTGCCGCGAATCACCCGCCCCGCTGCTTGCAAAACTTTGTTCATTCCCGGCAGCTGGTAGGCATAATCGAACCCTTGATGATTTTTTTCATCATAATAACTGCGGATCAATTCCTGTTCAGGATTGAGTTGCGGTAGTCCGACACCTACGATCGCTGTTCCGATCAGACGCGTTCCTTTCAAGTCGATCCCTTCAGAAAAGATCCCGCCTAAAACGCAGAAAGCAACCAGCGACCGTTCAGGATCTGCTACGAATTTTTCCAAAAACGCTTCTCGTTCCGCTTCATCCATCTTGGTATCTTGAATCAAAACATTGATTTCGGGATATGTCTCTTTAAATAGATCCACTGCTTCATCCAGATAGCGATAAGAGGGGAAGAATACCATATAATTTCCGATTTTCGTTTCCACCATCTGATAGACAGCCGCCACGATTTTCGGCAGACTTTCTTGTCTTTTTTGATAAGTAGTTTGGATATAATTAGTGATCAAAATCTTTTGTTGTTGTTCTTCAAATGGGCTGGGCAGTTTATAACGCAAAGCTTCCGCTTCCCCGCCTAAAACTTCTTGATAATAAGACAACGGACTCAAACTAGCCGAAAAAAGAATACTTGCTTTGCCCTTATTGAGACTATCCTTCAAAAAAGGTGCGGGCTCCATGCAAAACTGTTTGATGATAAGCTCATTTGCACTTCGCTGGATCGTCGTTTCATAATGATCGTCGTAAAATTCACTAATCTTTAAAAAATGCAGCAGATCAAAGTAATAGTCCAATATCAGTTCATGGGCGCTATCTTCCGGAAACGCCGCCAGCCATTCTTTGATTTTTTCTTGCAACGCATAAAGTGTTTTGATCAATTGTTCCGCAGGTGCTTGCTGATGATGGAATGTCCAGCCATCCTCTTTTCCGATCGCGTCGATTTTTTTGAATTCTTTAGTGACTTTATTGAGTGCTCGCCGCAGTTTTTGATGCTCTTTTCCGATTTTTTCATATAGCAGTTCGCCTTTGAGAGATGATAACTGGGCAGAATACATCTCGCGGGAACGACTGACTAGATTGTGAGCTTCATCAATCAAAAAGAAATATTCTTCCTCATTCTCTTCGAAAAAACGCCGCAGATAAACGGTAGGATCGAACAGATAGTTATAATCACCAATGATCACATCACACCAAAGACTGATATCTAACGAAAACTCAAAGGGCGAAAGCATATGTTTGCGGGCATAGTGCTCGATAACTTCCCGCGTGATGAGATTTTCATGGTGCAAGAGATCCCATACACCATCGTTGACTCGATTGTAATAACCTTTCGAATAAGGATTATCTTCGGGGTTTTGGGTATTTTCTTCAGCAAAAGCGATCTTATCTTTTGCCGTCAGAGTGATTACTTTCACTTGGGCGCCGATTTGATCCAATCGTTTCAGCGCTTCTTCAGCCACTTGGCGAGTAATCGTCTTAGCGGTCAGATAAAAGATCCGATCCGCCTCATCTTCTCCTAGCGCCTTTAACGCCGGAAACAATGTCGAGATTGTTTTTCCGGTCCCAGTCGGCGCTTCAACAAATAACTTTTGCTTTGTTTTCAGGGTCTTATAGGCGGCGACTGCTAGTTCCCGCTGTCCTTTACGATATCCTTCATAAGGAAACACCAATGTTTGCAGCGAAGCATTGCGTTTTTCCCGCCATTCTTCTTGGAATAAAAGCCACTTATGATACTCTTGGATCAGATTTTGATAAAAATCTTCCAGTTCAGTAAGTGTATAATGACGTACTTGTCGTGTAATCAATTCTTCTGTTGTCTGGTAATAAGTCAATTGGACATCGATCTCTGTCACTTGTTGTTCCGTGCCATAAATATAAGCGTAAACCATTGCCTGAAAGAAAAAAAGCTCGATTTGATCTTCGGACAGATCTTCAAATGCGACTTCCGAAGTTTTGATTTCATCGATCACCCAGCGGTCATCTTTTTTAAAGATTCCATCTGCTCTGCCTTCTACGATCAGTTGATCTTCCCCTAATTGACTTTCGATTTTCAGAAAAACTTCTTTTTGATACTCATCACCGGCAGCGGCCTGCAACTTGCGGTGGATCCTGGCGCCTTCCAAAGCAGTGTGCCCGCTTCTTCCGCCATTATCTAAATCACCCCGGCGTAAAATGAATTCCACGATTTTTCGAACCGCTATTTTTCCTCGATGCATCCATGGCACCTCCTGACTCAGCCTTTTTATTATAGAAGAAATCTAACAAAGTTCAAAGACAAAAAAAGAGCGCGACTGAAGTCAACGCTGGAAAACGGATTTGAATTGCAGGAGCCGCACCAAAATCAGCACTGGTAAAAGTACAGACAATTCAAATAGCCCAACGTAAAAAACTTCATCGCGATCTTCAAAATATTATCGACGATGTTTTTTCAGCATTTCTACAAAAGCGGTAAATAAATGCGTGTCAATGCCGATTTTCTCGTAATTTTCTAAAATTGACTGGATCTCCAGCAATAAGTAACCAACATAAAAAACGAACAGCATAGCGATTCCGGTTTTCCCCGGCAGCAGCAAAGCCACTGGCAAAAAGAAAACCAACAGTACCATACTTGCCAGTTTCCGCAAAATCCCATTGATCCCGACCTTTGATGAAAGACATTTGTGTTTTCTGGCAGCGTAACAGCCGCTGAAAAAATCAAGGATCATAGCAAGCGCCAAAAGCGACAATACATATAAAATCTTCTGGGCTCTCAGTTCTAAAATCAATTCTTTCCAGTTCATCGGATCCCTCCTTTCATTATATATAACGAAAAAAAGAGTCCAAATGTAAAACGATATCCCTGAAAAAATTCAGGGATACAGGATAAGAATATAGATTTTTGGGATAAACAAACTATAACGAACAAAAATTAGAATGAAATGAAACTATTGGAATTTGCTTGTAAGAATTCAGCAAAAATACCTTTCATTTATCTGATAATTTTGATTATTCTTCATTGTCGAATTTTATTTTATATTCAACATTATTGGCATCTAAAACACGTACAGTACTGCCTACCACGAAATTAAAAATCTTTTTGAAGTCTTTTCCTTTGAGGATCAGTTCTTGACCGTCTAATGAAACGTTGATATTAGGTACTTTCCGTTCATATACTTTAAAAAGATCATCAGAAAGTTCTTGTCCGGCAAAATTCTCATCAAAGTCTTTTTGGATCATATCGATTTTTTCTTGGAATAAATCACTCATCTTTTCAGAATTGATTGTTTCATCATCATCGGGAATATACTGCTTTACAATGGTCAGTGCATTTTCATGAACATCATAAACTCCTTGACTCTGAGGAAAACCATGATTATCTACTTGCATAATAATCATTTCATCACTTTCCAACTCGAGCTTCGGCTTTTGGATTTGTTCTTCTCTACTGACACTACTGTCATCAGGCGGCGGCGTTTCTTTTGGAGTGCAAGATACCAAGAATAAAAGGACTAGACTCAGAATACCAGTGAACATTGTTTTTTTCTTCATATCGATTCCCCACCTCCCGTAATGTATGGGTTAAGTATATCAGAGGGTATTTTTCATAGCTGTTAAATAAATGTTTTTTTATTCAATTTTTTCTTTGTTACCATTTTTTCTCATGATATTTTTTTAAATCATTAACAGCAGACCACATTTGTCCTATCAGATATATTTGAAGTATATATCCGTTAGGTGATTTGATGTATTTTTAATCATAAATGGTTCGTTGACTCCTTGCAGGAAATTATTTTTGATTTCAGAATAAAAGGATCTCAATTTCTTTGTTGGATCACTTTCTTTGCGCTATACTTAAAGGAGATTTATTAAGGAGGTTCTTTATGGAAATCTTACGGTTAAAAACAGGCTTGATTGAAGAAAATTGTTACCTCATTTATAACAAGGACAATCTGCTGATCGTTGATCCAGGCGCAGAATCAGAAAAAATCATCCAACAGATTCAGCAGCTTCAACGCAAACCAGCAGCTATATTGTTGACACATACTCACTGGGATCATATCGGCGCAGTCGATGCACTACGGGAACAATATCAAATCCCCCTTTATGTCAGTCCATTAGAAAGTGACTGGCTGCAAGATCCTGTGAAAAATCTATCTGGATTAGGTCGTCATGATGATATCCCGGACATCATCGTCAAACCTGCTGATCACTTGTTTGAATTAAAAGATTATACTCTTGGCGATATGACTTTTACAGTAGTAGCGACACCGGGACATTCCATCGGCAGTGTCAGCTTTATTTTTGATGATTTTGTGGTGTCTGGTGATGCGTTGTTCCGCGGAAGCATTGGCCGAACTGATTTGCCAACTGGAAATTCGGAACAATTATTAGACAGCATCCGGACTCAACTATTTACATTGCCGCAACAAATGCCGGTCTATCCTGGACACGGCGACGCAACCACCATCGAACGGGAAAAGAACACTAACCCTTTTTTCACTAAAAATTAGGAGGAGTAAATATGGCAAAGACAGAGCTTTATATCATTCGACATGGTAAAACAATGTTCAACACGGTTCAACGTGTCCAAGGCTGGTGTGATACACCCCTGACAAAACGAGGTCGTGAAGACATCCATTATCTAGGTTTAGGTTTGCGGGATATCGATTTTGCCGATGCGGTTTCTAGTGACAGCGGCCGTGCCATTGAAACCATGCGGATCGTTTTAGGCGAGCACGTGAATGGGCCTAAGATCCCTTATTCTATCGACAACCGGATACGCGAATGGTGTTTTGGTTCACTAGAAGGCGGCTATGATGCTGAAATGTGGGGCGTCATTCCTCGTGTACTTGATTTCAAAGGAGACAATGAAACATTCATGACGCATACCACCTTCAAAGAGATCGCTAATGCGGTTTATGAAGCGGATACTGCAAATTGGGCAGAGACCTATGATCAACTTCGCGAGCGGGTCTATTCCGGTTTTGAGGATATTGCTCATCGCATGGAGAAAAAAGGCGGCGGCAAGGTAGTAATCGTCTCTCATGGTTTGACGATCTCATTCTTGCTGAACTTGATCGACGCATCACAACCTGTCCGAGCAAATCTTTTGAATGGCAGTGTTACACATCTGGTCTATGAAGACGGCAAATTTTCTATCATTGAAGTCGGCAGTATCGACTATCTGGAAAAAGGTAAAAAACTTTCGCAAGATCTCTTAGAGTAAGAACATTTGCAACCACCTATTTGTACGAATAGATTCATCAGAGAACTACCTTGCAGTCAATAGATCCGTTGACTGCAAGGTAGTTTTTGTATATCCGACAGGTGCCTATTGGAGCAAAAAACAATTGGTTTTCTTTCTTCAGCAATGTATACTAGAGACTGTATTTGTAAAAGAAAGGAATGACAAAATGATTTTTGCGAATTTCATCAAAGCAGTTCTGCTAGGGATCATCGAAGGTATCACTGAATGGCTGCCCATCAGCAGTACCGGCCACCTGATCTTAGCGAATGAATTTATCAAGTTACAGGAATCGGCAGAGTTCATGACTATGTTCAATGTCGTTATCCAATTAGGCGCGATTCTTGCGGTGGTCTATCTTTATTTTCATAAATTGAATCCTTTTTCTCCGAAAAAAAATGAATTGGAAAAGAAAAACACTTGGATCCTTTGGTCAAAAGTTATAGTTGCTTGTTTACCGGCTGCGATCATTGGTATTCCGCTAGATGATTGGCTGGATGCTCATTTTCATAAATTCTTGCCAGTAGCGATCATGCTGATCGTTTACGGGATCGCATTTATCGTCGTAGAAAGACGCAACAAGAATGTGACACCTAAATGCACTGATCTTAATTTATTCACTTATAAAGCTGCGGCTGTCGTCGGCTTTTTCCAAGTTTTGTCGTTGATTCCAGGGACTTCCCGTTCCGGCGCGACGATTTTAGGTGCTATCTTGATCGGTTCTTCCCGATTCGTAGCCACAGAATTCTCTTTCTTTTTAGGGATTCCAGTTATGTTTGGGGCCAGCTTGCTGAAAATAGTCAAATTTATCAGTGACGGCAATACCTTTACATTCCAAGCAACCTTTATTTTGTTGACTGGGACGATCGTTTCCTTTATCGTTTCCATCTTAGCAATCAAATTCTTAATGAACTACCTCAAGAAAAACGACTTTACTGTATTTGGTTGGTATCGAATCGTTTTAGGTGTTATCCTGATCGGTTATTGGCTGATCAGTATGTAAGAAAGACAGGCTGTTAATAGCCTGTCTTTTTTATGCCTTTTATGAGGTAAATCTAAAAAGGATAACTGATAATTACTATCGTTCTCAGTTAATGGATCTTAGTTCCTCTTTTCAAACAGACTATGCTATGCTGAAAATGAAAGGAGGAATCAGGATGAGTAAAACAGAAAAGCAAGCTTTCTTCTCCACTGTTTTTTGTTTGATTTTTATGATCAGCGGACTGATCGTCGGCTCTTTTTCAGAAATTATCGCTATTTTCTTATTCCTTTTCGCCATCTTTTTTGGCGGTTGGAAACAAACTTCGGAGGGGCTTCAAGAACTGTTTACGAAAAAGCGTGTCAATGTCGATCTTCTGATGGCGTTGGCCGCGATCGGTGCCTGCATCATCGGCGATTGGTTTGAAGGCGCGATGTTGACCTTTATTTTTTGCCTAAGCGGTTTTCTGGAAGAATACACTACTAACAAAAGCCGTAAAGAGATCACTTCATTGATGAATCTGCAGCCGGCCACCGCGCAAAAGTATCTCGCCGACGGAACACTGGCAGAAATACCTGTTTCCGAATTGGCAGTCGCTGATCGTGTACTTGTCCCTAAAGGAGCCACGATCCCTATCGACGGAACGATTCAACAAGGAAGCTCAGCGATCAACGAAGCCGCAGTCAACGGTGAATCAATGCCTGTTGAAAAACAAGTCGGTGATGAAGTATACGGCGGTACACTCAATTTAGGAAACTCTCTGGTGATCGAAGTGACCAAAGTAAGCAGTGAAACTGTGATGGCTAAGATCGTGAAACTTGTTGAGGAAGCTCAGGCACGACCAACTCAAACTGCAAGCTTCATCGAAAAAATCGAAAATATCTATGTCAAGATCGTCTTGATCATTGTTCCGTTGATGATCCTGCTTCCTCATTACCTGATTGGCTGGAGTTGGGAAGAAAGTTTTTATCGCGGGATGGTACTTTTAGTGGTAGCTTCTCCTTGCGCATTGGTCGCCTCAGCCACCCCCGCTACATTGGCTGCTATCTCCAGCAGTGCTCGAAACGGGATCTTACTGAAAGGCGGCGCGGCGTTGGAACGTTTTGCCAACCTTAAAGCTATCGCCTTTGATAAGACAGGCACACTGACAGAAGGCAAACCCGTCGTAACGGATGCGGTCTTTTTGCAAGATACGCCGCTTATTCGGCAAATGATCGTTGCTATGGAAACGAAAACTACCCATCCACTAGCTGATGCCATCGTTAATTACTTTGACCTATCTCTTGATGAAAAACTGCAAAATCTAGAAATCGAAGAGATCACTGGCTTTGGCTTGCAAGCTGTTTATCAAAACGCTGTCTGGAAAGTCGGCAAACACGCCTATGATCCAAATTATCAGCAGTTAGGCAGCAAACATCAAAAGCTGATCCAACAATTTTCTAACAGCGGAAAAACCATTATTTATTATGCTCGTGATCATGAGCTGTTAGCATTCTTCGCTTTACAGGATATTGCCAAAGCAGATGCGCATCAGGTCATTCATTATTTCAAAGAAAAAAATATCCAAACAGTGATGCTGACCGGCGATCATGAAGGTACCGCCAAAGTAATCGCTAAAAAATTGAATCTGGATGAATATCATGCCAATTGCCTACCAGATGATAAATCTCGAATCATCGCTGATTTAAAGGAATCTTACGGTGACAATGCCATGGTGGGCGACGGTATCAATGACGCTCCTGCTCTAGCCAGTGCATCTATCGGTGTCGCTATGGGAGAAGGAACCGATCTGGCTGTCGATGTAGCAGAGATGGTATTGATGAAAAATGAATTGGTGAAATTACAGCAGATCCATCTCCACTCCCTGAAATTGAAACGGATCATCACTCAAAATATCATTTTTTCCGTCTCGGTCATCGGTATCTTGATCTTATCCAACTTTTTCCAAATCATCAGTTTACCGCTGGGAGTGGTGGGACACGAAGGCAGTACGATCTTAGTCATCCTCAACGGTTTACGGATGTTGCGGATGCCGAAAGTCCTCCATCAAAATCCTGACTGTCTGGATTGCGAAGCGTATAAATTGCGAAATCTTGGTGCCGCAACGCCAGACAACAATCTCCAGTAACTCTAAATCAAGCTAAAAACAAAAAAACACCCGATAATTAGTCGACCTCTCTCTGCGGTTTGCAGGATTGATTTTCTAATTCTTGGGTGTTTTTTAACAGCACTTTCATATGCCGTTTTCTTATGTGTTTTTGATTACCATACCGTCAATGATATCAACAGCTGATTCGCTGTCATTGATGATTTCTTCAAAACGGTCGTAGATATCTTTCCATTTGATGATCTCAACGACATTTTCTTCTTCAGTGAACAAACCCTTCTTCAACTTTGAGTAAAGTCGATCGGCATCTGATTCAGTATGATTGACCTCATCGATCATTTTGCGAAGTGTTTTCGAGTTTTTGAATTTAGGAAATTCTTTTGTCGCTGTGTGTACGCCTTTCGCGGCTTTCGCTACCATTTCCGCAAAGACATCTGTTTCTTCACGCATTTCAGTGATTACAAGATTTTCGAAAAGATAAGTCATCCCGTTGATCCCATCTAAAATATCATCGAGGCGTTCTGAAATAACCAAGATATCTTCCCGATCGATCGGTGTGATGAAGGCGTCATACAACTCATTCGTCAATTCAGTAACGATGTGGTCTGCTTCTCGTTCTAAATCGTGAATTTTTTCCGACTCCGACACCAGTTTTTCTGGGGAATAGTTTCTTACCAAATCAAGTAAGATCTCCGCGGCAGTATGCGCATTTTCTGCTAAATGTTCCATTGCCACAAAAAAGTCGTATTGTTTTCTCCGTGCCATTGATTTCTCTCCTTAAAAAATTGCTACAAATAATTTCGCCATTACAAAAGCGATAACACCACAGCCTGGGAAAGTCATCACCCAAGCAAAGATCATTTCTTTAACGATCCGCCAATCGACACTGGATAAACGTCGAGAAGCGCCCACACCCATGATCGCTGTTGTTTTCGTATGGGTGGTAGAAACCGGAATCCCAAACATAGAAGCCAAAAACAGACAGATTGCTGCACTGACATCCGCTGAAAATCCTTGATATTTTTCGATCTTCACCATGTCCATTCCGACAGATTTAATGATTTTCATACCGCCGACAGAAGTCCCAAAGCCCATTGTCAATGAACAAAGCGCCATGACCCATAGCGGAATGACAAATCCGTTGCCGGATTTCTCTACTAGGTTGTTATAGTAAAGGCCTAGCATGAAAACCCCCATAAATTTTTGACCATCTTGCGCGCCATGCAAAAAGGCATTCGCCGCAGCTGCGATCGCTTGACCAATGGTAAAAAATTTATTTGCCGCGCGTCGCTGAACATTTCGAAAAATGACAACGATCACTTTGGTAATCAAGTAACCACCGCCAAATCCCATGACAGTCGAAACAACTAACCCAATCAGAACTTTGATCCATTCTTGTCCGTTGACCGCGCCTAAACCGCCTAATGCCATCGCTGAACCTGTCAATCCGGCGATCAACGCGTGGGATTCACTGGTCGGGATACCAAAATACCAAGCGGCAACTGACCAGACTACGATGGAAAACAGCGAAGCTGCCAACGCGATCTGAGAAGCTGCGAGATTTCCTTGCGCATCAAAGCTGACGATGTTGCTGATTGTCTCTGCTACCTGCGCGTTAAACGCTGTCATCACAAGCGCCCCTAAGAAATTCATGGCGACTGCGATCCAGATTGCTACATTCGGTTTCAGCACACGCGTAGAGACTGCTGTCGCGATCGCGTTCGGCGCATCTGTCCAACCGTTTACAAAAATTACACCCATAACGAGTGTGACTGTTATTACCAATGCAATACTCAAATAATACACCACCAAAAAATTTTTCCGTTGTTATCATAGCACATATCCAGAAATGTTGCTCAGTTTTTTTTTGAATGTATCCCCTTCTATGCCTAATTGTACTGAATTTCTCAGGAGCATAACCGATAACATAAGGGATTTGACGCTAACAGATTTTTTTCATGAAAAATAAATAAGAATTATTCTGTTAAGTAAATTTTCTTTACAACTTTTATTGCAATAAATTCCAGCATTAGGTATAATGACTAGTGTTGATTTATACGATTTCTCGTATAAGAACTTTTTATTCGGAGGTGAAATACATGCCAAACATTGAATCTGCAATCAAACGCGTTCGTACAAGCGAAGCCGCTAATGCTAAGAATTCATCTCAAGTAAGCTCTATGCGTTCAGCTGTCAAAAAATTTGAACAAGCTGTTGAAGCTGGTGCTGATAACGTAGATGCGTTATATAAAGATGCTGCTAAAGCAATCGACATGGCTGAGTCAAAAGGATTGATCCACAAAAACAAAGCAAGTCGCGACAAATCTCGTTTAAGCAAAAAAATCGCTAAATAATCTATTCGTTTAGAATTTCAGCGTTTATTAAAAAGCTTGGAACAACTGTTCCAAGCTTTTTTTGTGGTTAAAATCATTCTCCTGCTCTTAGTAAAGATCTAGGAGACTCGTTGACCAGTCTTTAAAACAAATAATTGAAAAGCGAATTCTTTATCGATCTTACCGGTTTTTACCAGATAATCGTTTTCCACTAATGCGTCGTAAAGATCGATCAATACCTTTTCTTGGTAATTCCGCACCTGCTGCATCGCAAGTTTTACTCGATAAGGATGGATTTTGAGTGTTTCCGCGATTTTTGCTTGCTGATATCCCAATTTCATCAAGATACGTGTCTGCAATAATAAACGCAATTGACCGATCAAAATTGCATTGATCTTGATAGTTTCTTCTCCTTGCAAAAGCAGATCCTGATAGATCCTTAACGCATCCTCAACTTTGCCTGTCAAAACATAACTTGTTAGATCAAAAATATTATGTTCCAATGTTTTCGGGATCAACTGCAGCAGTTCTTGCTTGCTGATAGTATGAGCATCACCGGCATAGATCGTCAGCTTTTCCAATTCATGCATCGTTTTGCTCAAATTCAGATCCGTAAGCTGTAAGAATAGATCAATCGTTTGACGATCCATCTTCAGTCCGGCATTTTCCATGGTCTGCTGAACATAGCGGCGGACATCTGCTTCTTTCAAAGGCTGGACATCGATCAATTCACTATTTTTTTTAAGCTGTTTGGTGATTTTTTTCCGTTCATCTAATTTTTCATAATCTGCAAAAAATACCAAAACGGACGTCTCGTTAGGTTCTTTCAGATAAGCAAGCAGCGCATCCAAATCATGTTCCGGCGCATTTGCTTTTTTTTCTGCGGTCAAAAAGAACGGACGCTCCACAATGATCAGCCGCTGATCGCCAAAAAACGGCGCGGATTCCGCTTCCGCGATGACTGCGTCGATGGGATCACGCTCCATATCGAATTGCGCGAAATTCAGATCATCCTCCTCGACTGCCAACCGTTTGAAAAATGCGTCTCTGATCTGATCTTGTAAATATTTTTCGGTGCCGGCTACCAGATAGACCGGCTCTAATTTTTTTGAACGAATCGCCTGCAGCGCTGTCTGAGTATTCATCTTTCTCCTCACCTTCAATCTTCATCCTACCATGCCAACAAAACAAATTCTAGTTTTCTTTCATTTTTATGACCTCTGGCAGATCCTGCCATGGATACCAGCGATAGGTGATCATTCCTTGCTGATCGGTTCGCAGGATCTCAATATTTTTCTCTTGCAACACTGATAAGACCTCCTGATGAGGATGACCGAAACGATTGTTTGCGCCGCAAGAAACGATTGCCTGCCGCGGCTGGACCGTTTCGATAAATTTGCTGTCTGTCGAAGTCCGACTGCCATGATGACCTAATTTCAAAACATCTGCTGTCAGGTTCGGATAGCGAGACAATAATTGTTTTTCCCCTTCTTTTCCCAAATCTCCCATAAATAAAAAGCGGGATTTTTTAGCTTGCATCGCCAAGACCAAAGAATCTTCATTTTCCCCGCGCCCTTCCTGAAAAGGAAAGAGGACTTTTAGAGGAAAATAATCAGAGAATATCGTATCTGCTTGAACTTCTCTGATTTTTGTATCAGCAGGCAGCTTGGGCAGAACTTTTTGTATATTTGGGTGATACTGACTGCCTTTGACTAAATAAATCGTATCGATCGCGATCTTTTCAGCAATCGTCAAAAGATCCCCCATATGATCCGTGTCGCCGTGCGTTAGAAACAACTTATCGATCCGCTGAATCCCTTGTCCTTTAAGAAACGGCAACAAAGTGAATTCCGCGTTCGCGCGTTTCTTTTTTTCAAAAGAAGAATCAACAGGAAATTCCAATCGTCCACCTGTGTCGATCAAAATGACTTCTTTTTTCAATGGTGCTTTCAATAAGATGGCATCCCCCTGCCCCACATCAACAAATGTCACAGACATCTCTAAAGAAATCACTTGCGGCATTGACGGTAAAACCAAGCAGCAGAATAATGCCAGAATCGGCTTCTTTTTTTGATAGAAGCACACGCCTAAAATCAATCCTGAAAGTGCAATAAACAATGGCGGCTGTCCGGCTTGCCACGTCCACGAAAACAATCCGAGAAGCGATTCGACACCCCGTAAAATATCCTCAAATATCCCTAAAAACGGAATCGTTGTAAAAAAGGAAAAAATCAGAAGAATAAGCGCGACCGGCAAGAGAAAAAAGCAGAAAAACGGAACGAGAACAAACGTTAAAATTCCGCCAAAAAGCGGCCATTCAAAAAATAGATAAAGTATACATGGTGCTGCCAAAATAGAAAGCCATTGTGATTGTTTGATGTTTTCTATCAAAGAGCGGGGTTGCGGCTGACAAAGAAGCAGCCAGGCCATCAATAATGAGAGCTGTCCTGCTGTTTTCCCGCTGATCAGGGGATCAAAACACAATAAAGCCATCAAGACGATCGCAAAACGATCCATTGCCGAGAGTTTGAAGCGAAATAGTCCAGTCAGTTCTTTTAATAAATACAACAGGCTTGCACGCCACATACTCGGCGACCCGCCTAATAATACACTGGAAAATACTATCAGCAGACAAAAAGGAAGGAACCGTTCCGACTGTGTCCAGCGCAATTTTTTAAAAAGTGTTTGGAAAAGTCCCAAAAAGAAATACATATGCATTCCTGAGATACTGAACAAATGCAAAACTCCGCTGGGGGCAAAGACTTCAGAGATCTCATCAAATCGCCGATCCTTATAGCCTGCTAAAAGTGATAAGAGATAAAGCCCGCTTTTTTCCGGAAACTGCTTTTCGATATGAGTGATCAGCCTTGTCCGTAAACGTTGCAGTGAAAATCCTTTGATCATTTGTTTTTGCTTGATATGGGAAATAGATAAAATACCCGAATAGCCATTGAGAGACAAATAACGTTGATAATCAAAAGCGTGTTGATTCCTTTGCTCGTCACCTTGTTTGATCTCTCCTTGAACCAATAAACGTGCTAACCAATCCTCTCGTTGCTGCCAACTGATTATCTCATCGGTTGTTTTTAACGTATAAGTACAACGCAACAAAGCATTTTGTTGATTGACAGCATCAAAAGAAATCTGATTGCCATTTCTTTCAATAGTATCTGCGGCAACGGTGATCACTTGTTGTACTTTTCCAGTTGGCAAAGGTTTAGGCTTCATAAGATTGGCTCGATATAAAACAAAAAGGCTGCAAAATACTCCTAGTAGTAATAAACCTAGTTGTCTTTTGCAGCAAATAGTCACAGAAAAATATATAAAGGTGAAAACAAACCAGGGCGCAGCCAATAGATACGCGCCGCTAGACCCTAAAACCATCAAACTCGGGAAAATAAGATGGTTGCGTATCTGCCAATCAATGGAGCGGTTTTTCACTCAATTCTCCAAAGGAAAGCTTCGCAAAATATTTCGGATCAAGTTGAACTTGATGAACCTCAGCCCCCACTTGTCGGATCAAATCCAACGCGTATTCGTTGTTCCGATAATCATGCAAATAATGGATCGTTTTAACACCGGCTTGAAGGATCGCTTTCGTACAAGGCAAACACGGAAAATGTGTCACATAAATTTCGGAATCTTCGGTAGAGATCCCTAATTTTGAGCATTGCAGTAATGCGTTCATTTCCGCATGGATCGTGCGGATACAATGACCGTCCACTACATAACAGCCTTCATCGATACAGTGGACATCGCCGCCAACAGATCCATTATATCCACCGGCGATGATCCGCCGATCTTTGACCAGGGTCGCTCCCACTTCTAAACGCGTACACGTACTGCGTAATGCTAATAATACTGCTTGTGCCATGAAATACTGGTCCCATGGAATTCGTTCGTCTGTCATAGTTTTTCTCCAATTTCTTAGGTTACTTATATTGTAATAGATGGTTTCAATTTTTCAACCGTCTTTTCGCCGATGCCTGAAACTTCGGTCAGATCCTCTACCGAAGCAAATGGACCATTTTCTTCCCGATAGTCAATGATCGCTTGGGCTTTCTTCTCGCCGATACCTGATAGTTGCTGTAATTCTGTGACTGTTGCTGTATTGATATTGATCGTATCATCTGTATTTGCTGTATTCTCATTAGTCAGGTTTTGGATAGGTAAAGTCTCCGCCGCCTCTTCTTTATTAGGAACATAGATCATCTGCTGATCCGTCAGCTTAGCCGCCAGATTCAACGACTTCTCTTCCGCTTTTTCCGTCAATCCTCCTGCCAAAAAAATCGCTTCTTGGAGTCGGGCATTTTCTGACAATGTATAGACACCCGGCTTTTTCACTTCACCTTTGATATCGATCAGGATCTCTTTTTTGTCAGTGGATTGAATTTGTTCCATACTCCTGCTGGTGGTAGCAAATGTTTCCCATTCCGTTTCCGGCGTGGTTTGGCGGAAATAAAAGTAAATGCTGCCGCTCATGATAATCAAAATAAGCGCCCCAAAAACGAAAAACATACGGTATTTACGCCAGATATCAAAAATTCTTTCCATATTATCCTCCTTTCATTAAATAGATTCGTAAAAAAGAGGCATTTCCTCGAAAAAAAAGCGCTGAATGAAGAAAAATCATTCAGCACTTTTTTTGGTATTCCATTAACTTTGAGAAAGAATTACTTGATCATAAGACGTATATTTCTGTTCCAATCTGGCTAAAGTTTCCGCTAATACCGAGAAATTTTGCGTCACTTTCAACATCAAAATACTACCCTGAAGTTGGGAAATGATCGCACGGGCTTCTTCTTTTGCACTTTCATTATCCAATTTCAACGAAGGTATTTCTACTAACTTGGCTGACAAAGCATTGATCCATTCAGTCATGAAAGCATCTAAAACCGTTCGGAAGTCTTCATCCTCCATTGACAGTTCAAAGATCAAATTGCCCATCGGACATCCATAATACTTCGTCTGTTCGTGATGAAACGAGTAAAACCACTTCAACATATCACGAAAGTCTTTTTCCGGATCGCTGCTGGAGATCAAGATCCCTTCAAACAGTTCTTCCCGCCATTCAGCGATATTTTCCTGAATGACCGCTAATCCGATACTTTTTTTTGAATCAAAATAATAATAAAGCTGCCCTTTGCCAGCATCTGCTGCTAATAAAATATCTCGGATAGATGTATTGTTATAGCCGTTTTTATAAATCAGCTCGCGGGCGCTTTGGATGATTTTCTCTTTTGTGCTCATTAGCTATCCCTTTTCTCTTACACAAATTTCTGCTATACGTCTAATTTAAAACATTTGCTTTACGTTGTTTCCGCTATTTTTCAAAAGGTCTACTGTAAAAGAATGATCTGTTGACTAACAGATCATCTTTTACTTAGCCTTTTTTTAATTATTTGTTTAATTGGTCGATTACTTCTTCTGTTGTCATCACTTGATTTGCGATAAATCCGAAATTCGTCATCGCTGCTTGATAAGCATCTTTACCTGGAGCACCGATGGCATCGGTAGCCACGATCACTTTGAATCCATTTTCAATCAGCTCGCGCATATGAGAATCCACACATAGGTTTGCGTTCATCCCAGCTAAAACAACTGTATCGATACCATTTTTGCGCAGTTGCAATGCCAAATCATTGCTTTCTGGGCCGAAAATTTTATGTGGGGAAGTAATGATCGTATCGTCATCTAACATTGGTTTTAATTCCTCAATGATGTCAGCTCCTGAACCTTCGACAACAGGGCTGTACTGATCATTGCGTGCAAACATATTTTGTTCCAACATCATCGTTTCTCCGGCACCGCCAAATTGCCATTTATGATCATGTGGGTAGAAATAATGGGGAGAAATGAATACTTTAAAGTCGCGTTCTTTTGCTGTTTTTAATAATGCGGCAAGATTATCGATCGTATTGACTTCTTCTAAAATATCTTTTGTAAGTCCATAACCTGCACCAACTGGTTTCAAAAACTCTACTTGTGGATCTGTGACAACGATAGCTGTATTTTTATTTTCAAACATTTTTTTATTTCCCCTCTTATTCTGTATTTTTATATAATTAGATTTTTACAAATCAGTGGCGTTCAACAGGTACATCGCCGGCGATCAAACCGCTATCGCCAGATAATTTTAAGCTGTAATAAGCTGGATCAAATGTCAATTTGATATTGTTTTCCAAATACTTTTCACCGCTTTTGCTGATCCAGACAGTTCCTAAGCTGGTTTCTAGCGGAATATTGTAAGCAGAGGTATCGTAATCAGTCGAGTCTTTTCCTAAAAGGATCATCTTGAACATATAGTCCATACCACAACTATATCCTTTGGTAGTAAATACGCTGTCGCCGTTCTCATAGTCTAAAAATAATTTGTCGCCGTCAGCCAATTTCTTTTCGATCATTTGTTTGGCATCTTCTGTGATTTCAAATTTCATATTTCTCCGTCCTTTCTGTACCGTTCGGTAGGTAAAGAATAACGCAGGTTTTCAAAAAAGTAAAAGATTCTGCTCACTCTGAAGAACTCTTTTGAAAAAACGCAAAAAAAGCCCGTAATATACGACATTTGGCTGACAGATATCTCTAGATATGTCTAAATCAGCTGTTTCGTATATTACGAGCTTTATAAATCAATCGATCGACAAGATCTCTTCCATCGAATGGATCGTGTAATCAGCTGGTACATTTTCTAAAAAATGGTCGATGTCATAAAAACAAGTTTTGACACCGGCATTTTTGCCAGCTTCAATATCCAGTACGCGATCTCCCACCATTACTGTCCGTTTGGGATCCATTTGATATTTCTCTACCAAATAATTCAGAGAACTTGGATCAGGCTTACGAGGAAACTGAGATTCAGGTCCCACGATTTCTTCAAAAAATTCTAACATTCCTTCTTTTACTAACAATTCGCGAGTCGAAACGATCGTACGATGAGTCAAGATATAATGTTTAGATCCTTGTTGTTTCAGTTGCGCCAATGTGTCATACACATGATCAAATGTGACTGGTTGGCGAGTATCAAGCGTTTCGTATTGATGGAAATCATCTGAGAATTCTTGGAAGTCCAGATGATATTTTTCAGTCAATGCTTTTGAAGATTTCTCTTTCAATAATCGATAAACAGCTTTTGGATCAGCAACTACTTGCCGATCTTCTAAAGCTTTCATCATGCTGTCAAGCATGATCGGATACGTATCGAATAACGTCCCGTCAAAATCCCATATATATGAATCAAACATTATTTTCTCACTATCTTCCTAATTTTTAAATGAATGGATCGGCGCCGGGATCCGCCCGCCTCGTTGGATAAAGTCCGTCGATTTCGCCGAATTCGTCCGCATGACTGGAGCAGTCCCCAGCAAACCGCCGAATTCGACAGAATCGCCGACTTTTTTATCTTTAGCGGGGATGATCCGCACCGCCGTTGTTTTATGATTGATGACACCGATCGCAGCTTCATCAGCGATCATCGCCGCAATCGTCTCCGCTGGTGTATCTCCTGGGATCGCGATCATGTCCAGACCCACTGAACAAATGGCGGTCATCGCTTCTAATTTTTCCAGATTCAGGTAGCCTTCTTCTACAGCTTTGATCATACCTGCATCTTCAGAAACCGGAATGAATGCGCCTGATAAGCCTCCCACATGGTTGCAAGCCATCACGCCGCCTTTTTTTACAGCATCGTTCAATAAAGCCAGCGCCGCTGTTGTACCGTGTGTGCCGACAGATTCCAAGCCCATTTCTTCCAAGATCAACGCGACACTATCGCCAACTGCCGGCGTAGGAGCTAATGACAGATCCACGATACCAAAAGGCACGTGCAATCGCTCAGAAGCGATTTGACCGACTAATTGTCCCATCCGCGTGATTTTAAATGCCGTCTTCTTAACTGTTTCAGCAACCACATCAAAAGATTCGCCTTTGACCTTTTCCAGAGCGCGTTTTACTACGCCCGGTCCGCTGACACCGACATTGATCTCGCAATCTGCTTCACCGACTCCGTGGAATGCTCCCGCCATGAATGGGTTGTCTTCCACCGCATTCGCAAAGACTACCAACTTCGCGCAGCCCATATCTGAAGCTTCGGCGGTTTGTTTGATGGTTTCTCCCATCAATTTGACAGCATCCATATTAATCCCTGCCCGTGTCGAACCGATATTGACAGAAGAACAGACAAATTCTGTTTCCGCCAAGGCTTCCGGAATCGATTGGATCAAGGACAGGTCCGCTCCTTGATAGCCTTTTTCGACTAATGCGCTATACCCGCCGATAAAATTGATCCCCACCGCTTTTGCGGCTTTGTCCAAAACTTTTGCAAAAGCAACACAGTCTTGCCCACCACTTGCGGAAGCAACGATGGCAATCGGTGTCACTGAGATCCGCTTGTTGATGATGGGGATCCCAAATTCACTGGCGATCTCGTCACCGACTTTTACAAGATTTTTCGCTTTGCTGGTGATTTTATTATAGATATTTTGACAAGTCTTTTCTGTGCTGGCATCGATACAGTCCAACAATGAAATACCCATTGTGATCGTCCGGATATCAAGATTTTCTTCTTCTACCATCCGGATCGTTTCAAGAATTTGTTTTGTTTCCATCATTTCCCTCCGAATTATAGTTTATGCATCGCATTGAAGATCTCTTCATTTTGAATGCTGATTTTGACGCCCAATGTGTTTTCAACTTGACTCAATGCTTGCTTGATCGCTTCTAAATCAGCCTCTGGTTGCATTTGCAACATCATCATCATGGTAAAATAATCTTCCATGATCGTTTGAGATACATCTAGAATATTGATATTCAATTCTGCCAACTTCTGGCTGACACCGGCAATGATCCCAACCTTGTCCTTCCCGACAACCGTTAAAATAGCTTTCATTATTCTTATTCCTCCAATTTTTTCAATAGTATACCATAATTTATGATAGTTTTATGAAAAATTCTGAAACAAACAGCTATTTCCTTCAGCCAATATTCGTCTTTAGAGGATCGATTTATTGATGATCTGCAAGTTCTTATCAAAGCGGTAATGGATCGGCTGAGCATTGGGGATATCAATGGTATCCATTTGGTCTTCTGGTACGTCCTCCAAATATTTCACCAGCGCCCGCAGACTGTTGCCATGTCCGGTAATCAAAACATTCTTACCCGAACGCAACAGCGGCGCGATCTCGTCTTGCCATAATGGCGCGACCCGCTGAACCGTCATTTGCAGATTTTCTCCATGAGGAATGTCTTGATCTGCCAGTTGTGCGTAACGGCGGTCAAAATGGTTTTCTTCTACTAATGGAGGCATTTCATAATAATCTCGACGCCAGCGTTTGACTTGATCCGCCCCGAATTCTCGTGCCATTTCATCCTTATTTTTCCCTACTAAAGCGCCATAATGCCGCTCGTTCAGACGCCAGGTTTTAAATGTCGGTATCCATAACTGATCGCTTTCTTCTAAGATGATCTGGCAAGTCAATGATGCCCGCTTCAATACTGACGTAAATGCAGCGTCAAATTCGATCTGCGCGTTTTTGATTTTTTCCCCTGCCTTACGAGCCTGTTCCTGCCCTTTTTCTGTCAGAGAAACATCCAGCCATCCCGTCCAATAATTTTCAAAATTTGCTTCACTTTCCCCGTGCCGCACCAGTACTACATCCATATGTCTTCCACCTCTCTTCCTTTATTATCCCAGTTTCTTTTAGAAATGTCATTTGCAGTTGACATCTTTTTTCATCTTTTTCATAAAATTTTCTTAAAGCTGTACCAATTGATTTTAAAAAATCTAAAGAACTGAGTTTATGCTATCAAGCATCTTTTTTGTAAGCATTAACAAATTGCTCTTTTTTTGCTGTATTTTTTGTATAAATCAGCTATTTGTGGTTCTATTAAACTATGGTAATATGTAATTTGCAAATATTCTGAAAAAAATTGAGGAGTTATCATGAGAGACCTAACTACAGGCACCCCAGCAAAGTTGATTTTTTTATTTACCATTCCATTACTCGTGGGAAATATTTTCCAACAGTTCTATAATATGGTAGATATGATCATTGTTGGGCAAACGATCGGTAAAGAGGCATTGGCAGCAGTCGGCGCGACAGGAAGTATCACGTTTTTGATTATTGGTTTTGCTCAAGGTTTGACCGCCGGGTTATCTATCATCACGGCGCAACGTTTCGGCGCTCAGGATTTTCGCGGTGTAAAGAAAAGTTTTGCTGTTGCTATTATAATTAGTTTCACAGTAACTGCTATTTTGACTGTTTTGAGTTTAGTATTTTTACGTCCGTTATTATTGCTGATGCAGACACCGCCGGATATTATCCAACAGGCACAGGAATTTATCTCCGTGATTTTAGGCGGTATGTTTGCCTCAATGGCGTTCAATCTTCTTTCAAATATGATTCGAGCGTTGGGAGATAGCCGAACACCTTTGTTCTTTTTGATTTTCGCTGTGATCATCAATGTGATTTTGGATTTGGTGTTTATTATCAATTTCCACATGGGGATCGCTGGGGCTGGGTATGCGACAGTTATCGCGCAAATTTCCGCAAGTTTGATGTGTGTCATCTATATCAAACGGAAAATCCCGTTACTGCAAGTCTCTAAAAGTGATTTCAAAATAGATAAAGACACGATTTTCACCCATTTGAATGCGGGCTTGCCAATGGCTTTCCAATCATCCATCATCGCTATTGGAGCGGTGGTATTGCAATCTGCTCTAAATAGTTTGGGAACAGATGTCGTAGCGGCTCAAGCCGCAGCCGGAAGGATCGACCAATTTGCCACTCAGCCAATGATGTCTTTTGGCGTAACTATGGCGACATTCACCGCTCAAAACTTCGGCGCTAAAAAATATGGTCGGATCCTGACGGGTGTCAAACAATGTTTGATGATGAGTTGTGCATTCAGTGTCGTAGCCGGGATCGTCGTAATCTTTTTCGGTGACCGGTTTGTTGGTTTATTTGTCAATGCAGGAGAAACAGAAGTCTTCCGTTTAGCTCAGATCTACTTTAATATCAACGCCAGTTTGTATTGGATCTTAGCAGTCCTATTCATTTTGCGCTACACCTTGCAAGGTCTGGGACAAACCAAGATCCCTACAATTGCCGGTGTGATGGAGTTATTGATGCGCTCATTTGCCGCGATCGTTTTGACCCACCTTTTCCAATATCCCGGTGCGGCAGCGGCTTCCCCGTTGGCTTGGTTAGGCTCCGTAGCCGTCCTATTCTATTCTTATATGAAAGCTATCAAAGAACTGCATCGTTTAGACGACGAGCAGTTGGCGTTGCACGAAAAAACCAGTGCTTAAATAGAAAAATCCGAACACCAGTGAGAAATGCTGCTGATTGCAGCACTCATGATGTTCGGATTTTTTATTTGTTTGTCATTATTATATCAACTTGCAGTTACTTTTTATCATCGTCTAACAGACGTTCCATATCTACAACTTGTCGATATGAATTGATCTCTGTGATCCCGATGACTTTGCTGATATCGATACTAAAACAAATACCATTACCGGGCTTATCGATATGAATACCGTTGCCGATCGCGTTCATGACTTCATTGGTCAATGTATCCGGCACTAAGGTCAACACGATATCTTTTTCAGGCTCAATCTCTAATCCAAAAAATTTAGCACTATCATGGACCCCAGACCCTTTCCCATGAAGGATCGTTCCACCATTTGCTCCTGCTTTTTTGGAATATTGAATGACATCTGAGCCAACACCTTTATCAACGATCGTAACAATCATCTCTAGATTCAATGCAACGGGTTTATTCATCTTCTTTCCTCCGATTCTTGTAATGCTTGTTTTTCTTTTAAGTAACGTTCTTCTTTTCGTTTATAGATGTAGCCTAATGCTAGTGTAGACAATATCGGTGTCAATGCGATCAAAGCCACCACACCAAAACCATCGATCAAGGGACTGCGCCCTTCGATCTGGGAAGCGATAGAAACGGCCATCGACAAAATAAAGGTTGAACACATCGGCCCTGTCGCTACGCCGCCATTATCAAATGCCATGGCCAAAAACATTTTATCGACTCTTCTGCCCAGTATAAAGACTAAGATGTAGCCGGGAATCAGGAAATAATAAAGACTGAAGCCCGCTAACAAACGCCACATAGAAAGTGCCACTGCAACACCGATCCCGATCGATACAACTGAAAGCAAGACTTTCGAACGGATCGTACCCCCGCTTTCTTCTTCCACTTGCTTGACCATCACGTGGATCGCCGGTTCGGCAAATCCAACCAGAAAACCCATCAACAAGCCTAACGGAATCAGAATGTAGTTGTTTTCCATGGAAGCCAACGCTGAGCCCAAATGCTGCCCAACTGGAACATAAGCGATTTCAACACCGTGTAAAAATAAAATCAGCCCGAAAGTCGTCAATAAGAAACCTTTCATGATCGCCCAAAACTTTTGTTTCGTCATTTTAAAACTGATAAAATTCATTAACACAAAAATCAATACAATGGGGAAAATCGCCATCAAAACATCTCTGACGATCAGTTCAAAACCGCCGAATATTTGAGTAATAAGACTCATTGGAAGATCACCCCCAGCAACATTACTGCTAAGATCGGTCCAAGTGATGAGATTCCTACCATCCCAAAGCTGTCATCTTCGCCTTTGCCTTTATGGATCATGCTCGTCAATCCGCTAGCCAATGCCAAAATAAATGGAACAGTGACTGGTCCAGTAGTTACACCACCTGCATCAAACGCAACAGGCATAAATTCTGCCGGAGTAAAAAATGAGGCTACTAAAACGGCTAGATATCCTACCATCATCAGCTTGTAATAAGAGACTTTAAAGACCACCCGCAATAATGCAAAGGCTAAGAAGATCCCCGTTCCTACACTCACGACTCCGATCAAAAGAAACTTTGTGATAGCGCCATCAGAAATGTCTCTGACTTGCTGTGCCAATACTTGAACAGATGGTTCCGCTATAGTGATCCCGATCCCGATAGCAAAACCAAGGCTGAGCATGATCGCTAGATTTCGTCGTTTGATCATGTACTCCCCTACCAGTTCGCCAACTCTCAGCATCGAGTATTCTGCTCCAAATAAAAAGAATGCCATCCCGATCATCATGATTCCTGCTCCAACAAGAAACGTGATCATATCATTGGTCTCCAATGGTGCAAAAACGAGCGTCAAAATGACGATCAATACAGTCATTGGTAAAATCGATACTATTACTTCTTGAAAACTTTTCCGCATCTCTCTCCTCCTCTGTATATTTCCTAATTCTAGTGTAACCTAAAAATAACATTAAGGACAACCTATTTAGAGATTTTTTCTAAATAATCTAAAAAAACTTTTTAAAAACTATATTTTTTCACTATAATTTTGCGATATTTTGAGTATTTTCTGTTATATAGTGGAAAATATTGTTTTTCTGCTTTATTGATTCCAAACAATAAAAAACAACGTTCCAATATAAGCAAAACAAAAGATGATTTATAGTGTGGATTTAGGTGGCACGATTTGGTGGGAGATTTTTAGATGATTCCGTGGAAACAGCATCTATCCGAATATCAATTTATACATTTCAAATGCTAAAAATCTATTGAAATAAACAGCTAGCATCAAGGAAAACTTCCTTTTGCTGGCTGTTCATTAATTTATTTAGGCTATTAGTGTAAGAGTGATTGGAATCTAATATTTTTCATTTTATACAATTCAATTTTTATAAAACCTGATCCTCTCGTCCCTCGAAGGAATTTGGCCGTGCACCGTTTTCCACTGGCCGTTTTGATAGACTTCATATTCTTCAAAACAGCAAGGAAGTCCTCGAGAATTTTTGATATCAGCACTATCCATCACTTGAAAATGGAGATGGGGAGACGTTGAATTTCCTGAATGGCCTACTCGCCCTAGCAAAGTTCCCTGTTTGATTTTTTCATTTAAAGAAACTGTGATCGAACCAGTTTTCAAATGGACAAATGCCATATAAATCTCATCGGAACACTTCATCACCAGATAATTCCCGGCGATCAAGCTGTATTCATCATTATTCTCGTCAAATGTCAAAGCATTTTTTACCGCACGAAACGATTCTCTCACCCAATGTACAGTTTTCCTTTCAGCAATCCCATCTACTAGTTCCACGATCTCTCCATCACAGGGCGCATAGATCTTTTCACCATAGCAATAAAACTTCTCAAGCGGCACACCAAATACGAAAAATCGCCAAAAACCAGCATCATACTCTTTATGCAAGTCTTTTTCATCTGCTCGTACAAAATCAAACGCATACCGCAATCCCATCCGATCCGTGCCATGGCTGGGAATCTTTTTTGCCGGCGTAGTTGGAGCAGTCCATTCTCCTCTTAAAGGAAATTCTATTTTAACAGGACGTTGGCGTTCATTAAAGCTTTCCATACTCACACCTCATTTGAAGTTAAAATATTTTCGCGACTTGTCAAAAATTGTCCGTCAAATTTGATTTATGCATGTGTTCGATTTTTTTCACGCGACTTTCTTACCCAATAGATCACTTTTATTTTAGCATCATTTCTTTATTAAGAGGTTATGAAGGAATCAAATCTTTATAAAGCGAATCTACCACAAAAAAAACGACGTCCAAAATGGATGTCGTTTCCTATGGGATTTTAATTCTCAAATTTAAATTATATGATTACCTCTATTCCTTTAGTTAAATACAACATTTTAAGATATTATGACTTATTTAACATATCTGGAAAATATCATTTAAGAACTCATCATCTCAAAACTCTATTTTTTGATGTTATTATTCATTTGGTTTCTGGGATGCTAACTCCACCTTTTCTCTGCTCTGTTTTAAAGAACGATTCTGCATGCATGAGCAACTCATTTTTTATTTTCTCAAATTTCTGGTTCATATCCAATGTCACTACTGATATCCTATTTCCATTGATCTCATAATGATGATTTGGTTGCTCTTTTGCAGTTGTCTTAGCATAAAGCAACATTCCACCAACCTCCTCATCTTCCCTTTTATGCCAGTTATTAACATAAGTGAACAATTGATATAAATTGGCTGATTTCTGTTTTGCGTTGCTTCCTGCAAATTTTGTTGCCATATTTTCAGAATAAAATTTTGTATCGATTATTAAGGTTTTATTCTGATCAGATAAGACAATATCCGTTTGCATAATTGGAAGTGCTTCTGTGAACCCGTTATCCACTTTCCAAGGTATTTGCGGATGAGTAACAATAAAACCAGTTTCACGCTTATAAAAAGCAAATACAAATTTTTCATAAAGTGACGAGAATCGTTGCTCATCTTGAATTTGTTTAGAATCATGTTTTCCAAGCGATGTACCAAGTAACAATTCTTCATATAAATATCGGCAAATATCAATAATAAATTGGTAGCGTATATTTTGACGATTATAGTGAACTCTTTTCCATAAAGTTGCATCTAATTCAATATCAGAGACATTATTGAAAAATGGAAGTAATCCGAAAAAAAATTTTTTATTGTCTCTAGAGGTGGATAATGATCTGCAAATCAAAATTAACGTAGCTTTGATTATCTGATTGAGTAGAATATCCTCAGAAAAATCATCATGCAGAACCATCAGTTTTTTATCTACCAATGCATTCTGTTTTATTGAGGCATTGATATCGATTTTCCCCCGAATAACCGTCGTTTTTTCAGATATTCTGACGTAGTCCTTTAACAGTCCTCCTCGAATCAATACAGGAACCCCAATTTTTAGAATTTCAGTATATAAATCTTTTGTGTTATGAAATTTTTCTACATCTACTTTTTGATATTCAGACAAGCTTAAAGCTTGATAAGCATAAGAAAGCATATAATAGATATTACGAACAGGAATATTTTCATTAGTCTTCAGCATAAGCTTGCCTCAACTGCTCTGACCAGCTATCTGCTTTTTGTTCATCATCAAACCAATATTCATAGAGTTGGGGAATAATTTCATATTCCACTACTTCTTCAATTCGTAAATCCGGATCAACTTCAAAAGCAGCACCTACGAAATAACTATGTCCAATCCTAAACCCTTTGCCGAGTTCTTCTGCGATTTGAAGGTTCATACTTTTTATAATTGTAATCACACGCTCCATTCTCTTCGGATTACCAATTTTAATCAAATAATCTAAAAAGGTCTGATTTTCAAACGCGGGATTTATTTCATAAAACGAAAACCTACGACGTAATGCATAATCCAACAGTGCTAAACTTCTATCAGCAGTATTCATCATTCCTATAATATAAAGATTGGCCGGTACCGAAAACTTCTCGTTAGAATAAAGAAGATTAACTGATTTCCCTCGTTTATCTGTTTCAATAAGCATCATCAGCTCGCCAAAAACCTTACTCATATTTCCCCGATTTATTTCATCAATTATAAAGAAATAATCACGTTCTGGATCTCGAGCAGCCTTTCTAGCAAACTTTACAAACGGCCCTTGCTTCAGCTCAAACCCTTCGCCATCCGCTTTAGGACGATAGCCTTCAATAAAATCTTCATAACTGTAACTTTGATGGAACTGAATCATCTGGATTCTTGAATCATCCTTTTCTTCCATCATCAAATAAGCTAATCTATCAGCAATAAAGGTTTTACCAACACCGGGTGCTCCCTTTAAAATCAGATTCTTCTTGTTTTGTAGTATAGACTGAAGTTTTCCAACCTCTTCTTCATCAATGAAAACTTCTGAAAGAAAATCATTTAACATATAAGGTGTATTCTCTTCAACTAATGGTCTAGATTCTACATAACGGATATAATAATCGATTGAACTACCTGATACACCTTTATATCGGTCATACGTTCCGTCAGCTAGTACCGTTTCTTTTATGTCTTTCAAGGCTTCGGTATCTGTCTCGCCAAAGATTAAAACGTTGAATTTTTTCTCAATATCTTTCAGGGAAGAAATTTTTTGTGCTATTGTCTTATCATTTAGAAATTCACCATTTTGTTGCACTTGTTGAGATAGCCACACTCTAAATTTATTGATAAGAAGTGATGTTTCATCGATTTGTTCATCATTTATCACCTGATCCATATAAATAATCCAATCAGGATATTCATTGAAGTTCGTTAGTATCTTTTGTGCAACTGGGTCTTGTAAGTCCCAAGAACCTTTATTTGTCCAGTTTACTAAATGGCGATGTTTATACTCCGAAACTTTATCGTCAAAATAATAATCTCCTATTACTACGCCCTTTCCAATGATACGTTTTGTCCCAGCTCTAGCATAAATGATATCTCCCGGTTTTACTTCATGATAAAAATCCCAAACTATTTTTGAATCATTTGCCGGTTTTACATTTCCACTTTTTCGTTCAGCAATTCTCTTCTCAATATCAGTTCGACTTTGATATTTTTCTAAATCACCTAAATAGTCCCAGTCAATTCCCATCACTCCATCAGAATAAAAATCATTCCACATCTTGGCGTCGTCACCAGGCATATAAATCCAGTAATTCACGTTATCATCAACTTGTCCATCTAGATTAGAAGTTTTCTTCTCCTTCTTTGGATATGTAAGGCTGGAATTTTCGGCATAGTATAGAAATTTTAAATATGAGCGAAGAAGTGTTCCTAATTGAGGTATTCCTCCGTAATTATCAGGCTTGCTACGTTTACCTTCGTCAAATGTCATCTGTGCATACTGCTTTTTCCACTGATCATTTTTTTCCACAAAATTCTTCGTATAACGTTTTTGCTTTCCTTCTAATATTGGTTTTATGTCATCATCATTTTCCGAAGTAATCCTTTGATACACCTTTTTATAATCTGGGTAGGACAGATAAGAAAAGAAGTTATCATTAAACCCAACACCTAAGTTGAATCTATCTAAAAGTGCACCTAATTTCTCTAAGTATGGTGCATACCAAATACCCGTCTTTTCACCTAGATTTTCTGTTACCCAACTAACATATTGTTGCTTTTGTTCTTCCATAAGATTACTCACCTCTGCCATCCCATACTTAAAAACAGTCTTATTATCGGTCAAAATTATAGCAAAAAACTGTAATTTATCTCTAATTATATCACGGAAACAATGCCTAATGTACGCACATAAAATAGGATATTTCACTCTAAACATCATAAGAGTTATTTGAAATACCTATCAAATTTAATTCATATTTTTTCCAATAACTTCTTACTTTTCTAAAATTAGAATAAACCCAAATAATTACTTTGCTCCATGGAAGTCTAATTTTTGAAGCTATAAACAGCACAAAATCCACGAATAAAAAAGCACTCTTCGCCATAAGAATGCTTTCTTTTACGATATTCAATCAATAGTTCAACTGCATACGATCATTAAAGTAGTCTTTATAAGCATAGTATCCGGCGATCACAGAACCGAGGCTTGTGGCGGATAATAACATGAACATCACCATGATTTGATATTTGATGGCGTGGACGGGATCTACTCCCGCAAGGATCAAGCCGGACATCATGCCTGGCAGGCTTACGAGCCCAACAGTTTTAGCCGAATCAATGGTTGGCTGCATCGCGGTTTTTATTGAGGCGCGTAAAATCGGCAATGCGGCTAGTTTGATGGGCGCTCCCAGAGCCAGTTTTTCAAGGACTTGCTGCCGCTGATCGTTAAATTGACTAGACATTTGCCGATAGCAAAGTCCGATGGCCACCATCGAGTTACTTGCGATCATTCCAGTGATCGGCACGATCTGTGAAGGCAAAAATTTGATCGCTCCGGTCAAAACCAATAAACCAAGAGTGATCGCGGTGGAAATGAAAATCGCGATAAAAGAGTGGCTCCATTGTTTATGAGAGTTGGGATTCCGCTTATTGGCTTGGATACTGGCGTTAAAAATGATTATGAGTGCCATCGCGACAGTCAATAGCGGTTCATTTGCTTGGAAAATATATTTTAAAACAAAGCCGATCACAATCAGCTGGATGACCGTCCTTACTACTGAAACGGCAATATCTTTAGAGATCCCCAGTTTTTCTTTCGTACTTATCCCAAAGGAAATCATTACCAACACCAAGGAAAACAATAAAGACCAATTATTGATATCTACACTATCCATTGATTATCTCTCCATCTTCAATCATGATCAGTCGACCTTCAGGATCTATCTCACTCTTATCATGGGTTATCTCCAGAATCGACATACCAGATTTTTCTTTGTCATTGATCAATTTTCGGACTATCCTTTTACTCTCGCTATCTAGTCCTGTAGTTACTTCATCCAGCAGTAAAACTTTAGGCTCAAAGATAAGATTTCTGATCATGGCGACTCGTTGCCGCTCTCCGCCAGACAGCTCGGTTATCTTTTTATCAAGAAATCCGCTAGCCAAGCCGACCTCTTTCAACAAAGAGATAGCTTTCTCCTCATCAAAAGGTTCCTTCCGGATTTCGTATGGAAATGCTAGATTATCTCTCACCGTGTTCCCAAACAGGGTTGGCTGCTGATAACAATAGGAGACTTCCTGTCGATAAGCGATCGGATCGATCTGTAGAATATTCTTATCATTATAAAAAATATCTCCGCTTGTGAAGGGCACCAAACCAGCTAACACTTTTAACAAAGTACTTTTCCCAGATCCGGACGGTCCGCTGATATAGACATGCTGTTTCTCAGGTACTGTAAAAGAAATATCATTTACGATCCTTTTATTATTCAATTCAACAACTAGATTTTCAACATTAATCAATAGAATCCACCTTGCCTAGAGTCATAATTATTTTTGACTGTTCCTGTTTTTTTAAATATTAAAACGCATATTGAAATTTTCATTTTAAAACCCAAACTTAATATCGTTATTTTACCATAACCGCCAGTTGATGCTAGAAGAAAGTACCTGATCATGCAATGTGTTTTTCAGATATTGACAAGTAACTTCATTGACCACTGTCACTATTGCGGTCATCAGATTACTCTGCTCTTAAGTTATTTGGGACATCAAAAAAGACCCTCTGGACCAAACCAGAGAGTCGCGAAAATATATAAATAAAACTTGTTGGCCTTATTTGTCCCGTATCAACAATGTTGCTGTCTTGATGGTAGTATCCTTTTCTCCAAAGGAACGTTTAACTATTCAATTCTTCCAAATACCAAGCTGGAACAGGATGTTGCATATTATCATACCAAGCAAGTACATCTTGTGATTGCCTCATCATTGTATCAATTTGAACTTGTCCAAATGGAATCGCCCAGTAAATAGACGAAAGTGTATTGCTGGATATGTAAAAAGCAAGTAATTTAAAAAACTCAATAGGTGGTTTGCCGCCAAAATAGCCATTTAGCTGTCCTGTAGCAAAATGTGGACTAGACTGAGCGCACCATACGATTCGATTAAACTCTTCCCATGGATCACCAAAATCAGGTCTGTCAAAATCTATGATAACGATTTTTCCATCTTCTATCATCATATTTCCGATATGATAATCACCGTGCTGGAAACATTGGGGGCGATTTTTAAGCAGGTCTCTATTTTTCTCAATATACTCTATTATCTTGTCATCGCCAACAAATCTCAAACCACATTCATTGTATTTTTGAATTTTATTATTCGTCTTGCGATTAAATCGGATATCCCATTCTTCTTCCATTGATGGTGCCGGAATTGAATGAATTTTTCGTAGTATTTCACCGGACTCATAGCCCAATTTATATTGATCGGCTTCTGATAAAAAAGGAATTATCTCTTCGGCGTCTTTGCCATGAATCCAAGTATGCAGCGAATAAACACCTTCAGAACAAATTCCAAATTCAACAGGCTTGGACATAGGGATACCTAAATCGACAATCTTTTGTAAAAGTTCAAATAAAGATTTCCTCGCTTCAAAGAGAGGGGAGGGGCTGATTCTCAATAAAAATTCCGAGCCGTCTTTTTTGGTTACATGATATTTTTTATCCTCAGACCAACCCTTATCAATAGGTATCTTAGAAATGAAATCGAATGTTTCCATATAACAATTCCCTATCATATATTTTTAGGATTAAACCAAAATCCCAGAAATGCATTATAATTTTCCAAATTTGCAAGCATCAACAACTGATTTATTGCCACTATATCTTATCTCGTATACTATCCATTTCACAATACTGTTCAATAGAATCTACCTTATTTAGATCCATAGTTGTCTTTATCTATAACTATTTTTCTTGAAAATTTATAACACTCAATGAATTACATTTTTAAATTAAAAATCATTATCGCTATTTTACCATAACCGCCACTTGATGCTAGAAGAAAGTACTCGATCAGGCAGACTGTTTTTTCACGTATAGATAATGGCCTACTGTCACTTTTTTAGCAACCCGATTATCCTTCTCTTCAGTTATTTGGGACATTAAAAAAGACCCTCTGAACCAAACCAGAGAGTCGTGTAATTTTATAAATCAAACATTTTTGCCTTATTTGTCCTGTTGTAGCAATGCTACTGTCCCAATATGCGGTGAGTTTTATGATATTAAAGTCTTGTCATCTAATATTTTAAAGTTGAGTTGCCAGAATTACTTTCACGAAATCTGCCCTTTAGATCGAGTTGACAAAATAGATGTCAAAGCTACTTGATTTGACGGATTAGATATCATAATTTAAATCTATCATATCCCCACCAATTTGGGACGAGTTCTCTCAGGGTGATTGTCTCTCTTGAGTCCAAATCAAGTAAAAATTCAATATCTCCGCTTTCATTATCTAATTGCATCATGAATTCCCGACAGGCTCCACAAGGTAGACCAACCTTTTCATTAGACATGATGGCAACCACTTTATCAATTTTACTTTCTCCGTTTGTAATCATATTTGCTATCGCATTTCTCTCAGCACACATTCCAAGTGAAGATGCGGTATCGATACAAACCCCAACATATATGTTGCCACTTTTAGTCAGTATTGCTGAAGAAACAGCGCCAGCATCTATAAAGGGAGTTATTGTTCTGTTATTTTGCACTTCTTTAGCTTTATCAAATAATAATTTCCAAATATCCATTCAAATTACTCCTATTTTAGGTTGATAATCAATCCATTCTTGTAATCAACGCCACGCACTCAATATGATGCGTCTGCGGGAATAGGTCTACTGGCTGGATTTTTTTCGTTTGGTAGCCTTTTTCAGCAAAAAAGGCCAAATCACGAGCCAATGTTGCTGGATTGCAGGAGATATAAACGATTCGTTCCGGTTCGACTTCACAAGCTGCTTCAATAAATTTCGCATCTAATCCTTTTCTTGGCGGATCGACAAAAATCACCGTAGGATTCACTTCTTCCCGCGCCCATTGCGGCATTACTTTTTCCGCTTTACCTACAAGATACGTCGCGTTAGTGATCCCATTTTTTTCAGCGTTGTATTTTGCATCTTCTACTGCACTTTCAATAGTTTCCATTCCGTAGACGTATTTGACCCGATCAGCTACAGATAAACCGATCGTACCGATTCCAGAGTAAGCATCGATTACCACATCATCTTTTTTCAAATCAGCAAAATCGATCGCTGTTTGATACAAAATCTCTGTTTGTTGGGTATTGACTTGGTAAAATGATTTAGCCGAGATCCGGTAAGTATTTCCCAAAAGCTGATCCTCGATAAAAGAAGAACCAAAAAGGACTTTTTCTTTTTGACCCAGGATCACATTGGTTTTCTCTTCATTGATATTTTGGATGACAGAAACGACTTCCGGCAATTCTTCGTGGATAACGTTTGCGATCTCTTCACCTTTGAAGAATTTTTCTTTTCTAGTCACTAAAACTACCATCATTTGATGAGAATAGTGTCCGCGGCGGATCACGATATGACGTAGGAACCCTTCATGAGCTTCTTCATTGTAGGCTTTGACATTGAAGCGTTGCAAGATATCTCTAACGACCAAGATAGCTTTATCGATCTCTGGATCTTGAATAGCAAAATCTTCGATTGGAACCAGATCATGACTGTTTTTACGATAAAAACCGGTCTGTAATTTGCCTTCAACCTTTTTTACGGGAATCTGAGCTTTGTTGCGATAATGATATGGTGCCGCCATCCCGATTGTGTTTAATACAGGAACATCTGGCAATTTGGCTACCCGCTGCATCAAGTTTTTCACTTGATTTTGTTTGAACAAAAGCTGTTTTTCATAGCTTAAATGGCTCAACGGCGCAATACCGGTCCGTAATAGATCTTCATTATCAACAGTTTGACGATCAGGGCTTTTTTCCAACCACTCCATAACTTTCGCAAATCCAAATTTATTGCCGACCTTTAAGATTTTGATTCGGACTTTCTCACCTGGCAAAGCATTCTCGATAAATACTGGATAGTGATCAAATTTTGCGATCCCCATCCCTTCATGTGTCAAATCAAGGATCTCAACAGTATGTTCTTCATTTTTTTTGATTGGGTATTCTTTCATTTTGTGCTCCTTGTCATTTTCTGCATTATAAGAGAAAAACACTTTACTACGCTTTTGCTGCAAAGTAAAGTGTTTTCCCTTTGATTACTTCTTGTCAGCGATTTTTCCGTCGCCGTCAATATCTTCGTCTGTCAGTTTTTCTACTTCTTTGATGAAGTCTTTGCTGACTTCTTCGTATGCTTCTTCTTCCGTATCAGATAAAGCATCTTCTGGGATCATATCCGTATTCGCAAAGATCTCGATATGATTATGGAGATTTTCAAATGTCATTGGTGCATCGCCGCCGTATTCACCGTCCAGATTGATCATCAGGCGACCTTCTGATTCGGGAGTTTTTACAGTCAGCTTGGATGTTTTCGTATAGATCAGTCGTTTATCGTTGATATGTTTACCGCCGTTCATCATCAAAGCTACCAAATGAACGATTTCAAAAATATTTGCCGTTTTTACGATGATCAAAGAAAATTTTCCGTCATCCAATTTCGCGTCCGGCGCGATTTGTTCAAAACCGCCGACAGAATTCGTCAATCCTAGGAAAAACATCGACGCATTGCCGTCATAGATGCCATCATCATATTCCAGATGCATTTTGATCGGTTTGACCCGCGGCAATAGTTCCGCCCCTTTAACAAGATACGCAAGATAGCCAAAAATACTCTTCAGTTCAGAAGGCACATCATAGGTCAACTCTGTCAAATGCCCGCCGGCTGCAATATTGATAAAGTAAAGTCCATTGGTTTTACCGATATCCATTTTAACTGTTTGATCTTTCAAGATGACTTCTGCGGCATCTTTGATATTGTTTCTAGGGATCTTCAAAGCGCGAGCATAATCGTTCGTAGTACCTGCTGGAATGATGGCTAACTTCGGTCTTTTTTTCAAAGGCGCGATGCCGTTGACAACCTCATTGATAGTACCGTCTCCGCCAGCTGCCACGACTAAATCAAACCCGGCTTTTCCAACGCGTTTTGCTTCCAGCATCGCTGAATCAGGGGCAGGTGTAGTGGCATACGCACTGGCTTCATAGCCAGCGCGTTCCAATACATCCAAAATATCTGCAAGATTTCTTTTCAGGGTTTCCTTACCTGAAGTTGGATTGTAAATGACTCTCGCTTTTTTCATACCTGCTCCTTTAACGTTTCGCCAATTCTTCTTGCAATAATTTATTGACGATTGCTGGATTTGCTTTCCCTTTCGTAGCTTTCATGATTTGACCGACTAAGAAGCCGACTGCGCGATCTTTACCGTTTTTGAAGTCTTCAATAGATTGTTGATTGTTGTCAAGGATCTCATTGATGATCGGTAATAATTGAGCAGGGTCAGACAATTGTACCAAGCCTTTCGCTTCAACGACTTCTTTCGCATCGCCGCCGTTTTCGATCAATTCACGGAAGACTTTTTTCGCGATTTTTGAGCTGATCGTACCATCTGCGATCAATTGGATCATACCGGCTAAGTTATCCGGAGTCAATTTGGTTTCTGTCAGTTCCAGTTTTTCACTGTTCAGATAAGCAGAAACTTCACCCATCAACCAGTTGGAAGCTTGTTTGGCATCAGCGCCGGCTGCTAATGTTTCTTCAAAGAAATCAGACATTTCTTTTGTTAACGTCAAGACTTTTGCATCATATTCCGGCAAGCCCAGTTCTTGGACATAGCGCGTTCTACGTGCCGCAGGAAGTTCTGGCAATGTCGTTTTGATCCGTGCGATCCATTCATCATCGATCACAAAGCGCGGAATATCCGGCTCTGGGAAGTAACGATAGTCGCTAGAACCTTCTTTGACCCGCATCAGGATCGTTTTATTCGTTGTTTCATCAAAACGGCGTGTTTCTTGTTGGATCTCGCCACCTGACAACAAGACTTTTGCTTGGCGTTTTTCTTCGAAGGCCAAACCTTTTTTCACAAAACTCATAGAATTCAAGTTTTTCAATTCAGTTTTTGTACCAAATTCTTCTTGTCCATAAGGGCGTAAAGAAATATTCGCGTCACAACGCATAGATCCTTCTTCCATCTTCACATCAGAGACTTCTGTAAATTGGATGATAGAACGCAATGCTTCCAAATACGCGTATGCTTCTTCTGGTGAACGCATATCCGCTTCGGAAACGATCTCGATCAAAGGTGTTCCTTGACGGTTCAAATCGACGTATGAATAGCCGCCTTTGCCGTGCATGTTTTTTCCGGCATCTTCTTCCAGATGGACCCGTTCGATACGGATTTTTTTCTTTTTGCCTTCTACTTCGATCTCGATCCAGCCGTCGTGTCCGATTGGCTGATCGAATTGAGAAATTTGATAAGCTTTCGGATTATCTGGATAGAAGTAGTTTTTACGATCGAAATGAGTATCTTTAGAGATCTCACAGTTCAACGCCAACGCGGCTTTCATTCCAAATTCCAACGCTGTTTTGTTCATAACTGGTAAAACACCTGGATAGCCCCAGTCGATAACATTGGTATTGCTGTTAGGCTCCGCCCCGAAATGTGCTGGCGCCGGCGAAAAGATTTTAGAGTTGGTTTTTAATTCTACGTGGACTTCTAGTCCAATGACAGTTTCAAAGTTCATTCGGCATCTCCCCCTAAAATCACTGGCATTTTCTTATGAAAATCCGTTGCTTGTTCAAATGCGTATGCTGCTTTATACATGGTCGCTTCATCAAAATGTTTACCGATGATTTGTAATCCCACTGGCAATCCTTCAGAAAAACCAGCTGGTACGGACATCCCTGGAAGTCCAGCCAAGTTTACTGGAATCGTCAAGATATCACTCATATACATAGTAATCGGATCATTGATGTTTTCTCCTAGCCCAAAGGCAACTGTTGGTGAAGCAGGACCAATAATCAAATCGTATTCGTTAAACACTTTATCAAAGTCTTGTCTAATCATTGTCCGAACTTGTCCGGCTTTTTTGAAGTACGCATCGTAATAGCCGGCACTCAATGAGAATGTTCCCAGCATGATCCGACGTTTGACTTCTGTTCCGAACCCTTCACTGCGGGAGTTCACATAAACATCTTCCAGATTTTTCACGTTTTCGGAACGATAGCCGTAACGGATACCGTCAAAACGCTGTAAGTTTGAGCTGGCTTCAGAAGAAGCGATGATATAATAAACCGCTACACCGTATTTTGAATGAGGCAGGCTGACTTCTTCAACTGTTGCGCCTAACGCTTTGAACGTTTCAGCAGCTTTCAAAACAGCTTCTTTGACGCCTGGTTGTACGCCTTCACCTAAATATTCTTTTGGTAAAGCGATCTTCATTCCTTTAACATCACCAGTCATTCCTTCGGTGAAGTCCGGTACGGAAATACCAGAAGAAGTTCCGTCTTTTTCATCGAATCCGCTGATTGCTTCTAATGCCAGCGCGTTGTCTTTAACTGTGCGGGTCATTGGACCGATTTGATCCAAAGAAGAAGCAAATGCGATCAATCCAAAACGGGAAACTCGTCCGTATGTTGGCTTCATCCCAACGATTCCATTAAATGACGCTGGTTGGCGGATTGATCCGCCTGTGTCGCTTCCAAGGGAAACAGGAATTTGTCCTGCGGCTACCGCTGCAGCTGAACCACCGGAAGATCCGCCGGGAACTTTCGTGTGATCCCACGCATTTTTAGTTTTCTTGAAATAAGAGGTTTCAGTACTTCCACCCATCGCAAACTCATCCATGTTCAGTTTGCCCACAGGGATCATATCTGCTTGATACAATTTATCCATTACTGTTGCATCATAGATCGGTTCAAAATTGGAAAGGATCTTAGAAGCTGCAGTAGTCAAGATACCTTTCGTTACGATATTGTCTTTGATCCCGATCGGAATCCCAGCCAAGACATTGTCTTCGGCAATTCCTTTTTCGTCGATTGCTTTGGCTTGAGCCAGTGCTTTTTCTTCCACCAGCGTGATAAATGAATCGACTGCGGGTTCTGTTTCTTTGATGCGGTCCAATGTCGCTTGTGTCAAATCAGCCGCTGTGATTTCTTTTGAAACCAGCAGACTGTGTAATTCTTCTAAAGTTTTGTCATAAAGTTTTTCCATTATGCGCCAGCCTCCCCGTTATCGATGATAGCTGGTACTTTGATAAAGCCATCTTCTGTTTCCGGAACATTTTTCAACAGTTCATCACGATCCCAACCGGCTTGTGCTCGGTCAGGGCGCATCACATTCACTGTTTCAACCACATTGGATGTGAATGGAACTCCTGTCGTATCTACTTCATCGAGTAATTCTACCATATCGATGATTTTTCCTAATTGCGTTGTGAATTCATGCCGCTCCTCATCAGAAAATGATAATTTTGCCAGTTTGGCCACATGTTTGACTTGCTCTTCACTAATCGCCATTGTACCCCTTCTTTCTAAAAAACGTACCTTCGTACAAGTCTTTTTTGATTTTCCTTATTTATAATGAAATACTTCGCGGAATTTTGCAAGTAACTAATTAAAAACATAAGAGATAACTTCTTTTTCGCCGGCTTTTCTGGCAACGAAGGCTTGCGGTCCTTCAATGGAATTGATTTGGACTTCCACGGTTCCCGGTATCCCTTCGAACACGGATTCTACTTGTTTGCCGACAAACTGCGTAAAGCTGGTGATCTCTGTTTTGCTGTAGTATTTGGAATCGATATAGACGGTTAATGTTTGGACTTGGTCATCTACATAATACACTTTACCGGTAACTCCGGAAAGCTCAGGGAAAAATCCTTGGATCGCGTCACGAAAACTGGTGAACTTAGTATTCATCCCGTCTTGTGTCGCGGTATTTTTTGCAGAAGAAAGGACTGGCAGCGTCAGATACTCTTCATTGACTTTATCAAAACGGTCGATCGTTGTACCGCCGTCTTTGCTTACTGCCGTATAGATATACGTACCGCCATTGATATTTTCTTTAGCTGCTTGTTCAAAAATCCCCACTACGATAGGAACTTTTTCCAAGCCGGAGATTTTTCTGACGCGAGTCAATACTGCATTGATCGTTTTGCGGGCTTGCGCCATGATTTCATCCCGTGTAATCTCTTGAGGTTTTTCCGAGGAGTAATCTACGGTGTTGAACGCAAAACCCAGACTGATGCCGCCAAGCGTTTTGCCGTCTTCTTTGATAAAATCCTGTTCCAGCAATCCTTGAAAAATAATCGGCTGCTTTTTGTCTTGTGGATTCAAGCCGTCTTTGTTTTCATCGCTATAGCGTTCCAACCAAGAACGGATCGTTTCTTCATCCAATTTTTGCCCTTCTTGGAAAAAATAATCATCGGCAGAAAAGGTATTATGGGAAAGCCGCAACAAGCCATTTTCGAAGTTTTCTTGATTATACCCGCTGTTGATTTGATCAGCAGTCAATCTGCGGGCAGCGCTGGTCTGGTAGCGGCCGTCTTTCATTAAGGCTTGATACGCTGAACTGTCTACCCGTCCAGTAGTGATACTGCCGGCACTGGTTTTTTCGCCGGTGTTGACGTTGGAAATGCCGCTTTCCAGATTTCCGCAGGCACTCAACAAAAGAGCAGCGGCCGTTAAAAGGAATAGTTTCTTAGTCTTCATTTTCACTTCCTCCTTCTAAAGCGGCGACCATTTGCGCTTCTGTCCAAACATCAATGCCTAATTGCTTTGCTTTGTCCAGTTTACTGCCGGCCTCTTCACCAGCTACTACGATATCTGTTTTTTTAGATACACTGCCGGTAACCTTACCGCCTAGATTTTCAATTTTTTCTTTTGCTTCTTCTCGTGTGAAATGACTCAATTTCCCAGTCAAAACAACTGTTTTCTCTTTGAATACTGAATCGACTTCTTCCAGTTCTTCGCTGGTTTTTCCTTTGTATTCAAAATTGACGCCGGCTTCTTCTAATTCCGTCAGCAATTCATGAACCTCTTCATTTTCAAAATAAGTAACGACACTGTCCGCAATGATCTCACCGATCGCGTTCAGACTTAAAATCGTCTCTTTGTCGGCTTTTGTGATCGACCACAAGTCACCAAAGTGTTCCGCCAAGATCTTAGCGGCTTTGCTGCCTACGTGGCGGATACCAAGACCAAACAGCAAGCGTTCTACTGAATTGTCTTTGCTTTGATCGATGGCTGTTAGTAAGTTATTCGCGGATTTTTCTTTGATCTTATCTAAAGTCAGAAGCTGTTCTTCCTTCAAAGAATACAAATCAGCCACATCTTTTACTAGACCGCGATCATACATTTGAGCTAAAACGCGAGGTCCGAGACCATCGATATTCATGGCATTTCTTGAAACGAAATGGCTCAATCCTTCTTTGATCTGAGCCGGACATTTCGGATTGATACAGCGCAGCGCGACTTCTTCATCCAAATGGACCAGTTCACTGTGACAAATCGGACAATGTGTAGGGATTTCATAAGGCTGACTGTCTTCTTCTCGAAGATCCAAAAGCACTTGAGCAACTTCCGGAATAATATCACCGGCTTTGTAGATCACCACTTTATCTTTTAGCCGGATATCTTTTGCCTTGATGTAATCCACATTATGCAAGCTGGCGCGGCTGACCGTCGTACCTGCTACCCGTACTGGCGTCATAACTGCAGTCGGCGTCACAACACCTGTTCTTCCAACTGTCCATTCGATATTTTCGATGACCGTTTGTGCTTCTTCCGGCGGGAATTTATAAGCGGTCGCCCAACGAGGAGCTTTAACCGTGAAGCCTAATTGATCTTGCTGATCGAAATCATTGACCTTGATCACGACACCATCGATCTCATAAGGCAGCTCGATCCGTTTTTCATGATATTCTTCGATATAGTCCCAGATCTCTTCGACGGAATGACACAATCGTTTTTCCGGATTGGTCCGAAAACCGATCCGTGCCAACTCGCTCAATGCGTCAAACTGATTGTTAGCTTCCAAAGGTCCGAAATCCGCTACGGTATACAAAAAGGTATTCAGATTCCGATGTGCTGTGATCTTGGTATCTAACTGACGCAAACTCCCAGCGGCAGCGTTTCGCGGATTAGCAAAAATATCTAATCCCGCTTCTTCCCGCTGTTGATTCAATTTGACAAAGGATTCTTTCGGCATATAGCACTCGCCGCGGACCTCCACTGAAATAGGCTCTTTTAGACGCAGTGGGATCGATTTGACGGTTTTTAAATTAGCGGTGATGTTTTCACCTACCGTTCCGTCTCCGCGAGTCGCACCTCGAACAAAAACACCATCTTCGTATCGCAACGAAATCGACAACCCATCGATTTTTAATTCGCAAACATAAGACACTTGATCGCCCAACGCTTTTTTCACGCGAGCATCAAAAGCAATGATCTCTTCTTTGCTGAAGACATCCGATAAACTGTAAAGCGGACGGTCATGGACAGCTTTTTCAAATCCTTGCAGTACTTGTCCGCCTACTCGTTGGGTAGGCGAGTCCGGTGTAATCAGCTGTGGATATTTGTCTTCGATTTCCACTAATTCATGGTACAAACGATCATAAACATAATCTTCCACAGTCGGCTGATCTTTCACATAATACTCATATGCGTACTGATTTAATTGTGTTCTGATCTTCTCTGCTTTTTCGGAGAGTTTACTGATTTCTGTTTGGCTCATATCAGCTATCCTTTCTTCATCTTAGATTTTTTCGATAGGTGCAAAGGCCGCCAGCAGTTTTTTTACGCCTTGTTCAGGAAAAGCGACATCCAATTCGACATCTTTGGCTGATCCGCTTGTTCTTACGACCGTGCCGATCCCCCATTTTCGATGTTTGACTTTGTCTCCGGCTTTCCAGCCAGCTGATTCTCCGCCGGTTTCTTGACGGCTGGAAACACTGGCCTGCTTTGGCTGTGTATAAGCCGGTTTGAAAACTTTCGGATCAAAACTGCGGCTTGGCGCTTTTTCAGCCCGAGCACTTTTATGAAGCAGTAAATCTTCTTCGATCTCATCAATAAATCGTGAAGGACGATTGTATTGTGTTCGTCCGTATAATGTCCGGGAAAAAGCATTGGTGATATAAAGTTCTTCTTCTGCCCGAGTGATCCCTACATAAGCCAGTCGCCGTTCTTCTTCCAGTTCCGCCTCTTCTGTAAGGGCGCGAGAAAGCGGAAAGACACCTTCTTCCATTCCGACTAAGAAAACTACCGGAAATTCAAGACCTTTTGCGGCGTGAAGGGTCATCAATGTAACTTGGCTGGTCTCTTCTTCATAGCTGTCGACATCAGACAATAAAGCCAAGTCATTCAAGAAAATCGTTAATTTTTGTTCCGGATCATTCTCTTCCCGTTCAAAAGTTTTGTCATATTCTTGTGTAACAGATAGAAATTCTTCCAAGTTTTCTAATCGAGATTGAGCTTCCAATGTATTTTGGCGTTTCAATTCGTCTTCATAACCGGATTTTTCCAACACTTCTTTAGTCAATTCTGTCACAGACAGATAAGGGATCATTTTACTGAACCCGTCGATCATTTCACCGAAACTGCCTAATTCGCGGGCGGCTTTGCCGGAGATATTCGCCAACTGGATATTTTCTGTGGCTTCCAATAATGAGAACTCGTGCATATTCGCAAATTCCCGCAATTTATCGATGGAGCCAGGTCCCACACCCCGCTTAGGAACGTTCACAATCCGTTCGAAGCTGATGGAGTCTTTCGGGTTGGCGATAACTTGCAGATAAGCCAAGATATCTTTGATTTCTTTTCGGTCGTAGAATTTGTGACCGCCGACCATTTTATAAGGGATATTGGCTTTCAAAAACGTTTCTTCCACCACACGAGACTGCGCATTGGTTCGATATAGTACCGCAAAATCACCGTAACGCCGATTTTGTGCCCGTAATTGCTGTTGGATCTGCGAAACAATGAAATGTCCTTCGTCCCGTTCGTTGTCCCCGCGATAATAAGTGATCTTTTCGCCTTCGATATTTTCCGTCCAAAGATTTTTCTCTTTACGGTTGCGGTTGTTTTGAATGACTTGGTTAGCGGCTTTCAGGATCGTTTGAGTGGAACGATAATTTTGTTCCAATAAAATAACTGAAGCATCTGGGTAATCTTTTTCAAAGTCCAAGATGTTTTGCATATCTGCTCCCCGCCAGCCATAGATACTTTGATCCGCGTCACCCACGACACAAAGATTGCGGAAACGTGCTGCCAATAGATTGACCAATGTATATTGGGCATGGTTGGTATCTTGATATTCATCCACATGGATATAATGGAATTTAGATTGATAATACTCCAATGATTCTGGATGTTCATTGAAAAGACGGATCGTGTTCATGATCAGATCGTCAAAATCCATACATTGATTGTTGCGTAACTCTTTTTGATATAAATGATAACAACGAGCAACCACCTGCTCGAAAAAGCTGCCTTGCATACTTTCCAGATCATCCGGCGTCTGCAGGGCGTTTTTCGCATTCGAGATCGCCCCTAGGATCGAACGAGGATCATATTTTTTAGGATCGATATTCAATTCTTTTAGAACCCGTTTCATCAGTGTCAACTGTTCAGAAGAATCTAAGATCGTAAAATTCCGAGAGTAGCCGATATAATCTACTTCTCGACGAAGGATACGTACGCACATGGAGTGAAATGTTGAGACCCAAACATCTGCGCCTTCTGCTCCCAGCAGATTACCTACCCGTTCCTTCATTTCCTTTGCTGCTTTATTTGTAAAAGTGATCGCCAAAATATTCCAAGGATTGACTTCCTTTTCTTCAATCAGATAAGCGATACGATGCGTCAAGACCCGTGTTTTACCACTCCCGGCACCTGCCATCAAAAGCAATGGGCCTTCGGTATGCTTGACCGCTTCTTTTTGTTTAGGGTTCATCCCTAGTAATAAATCCTTTTTGGATGACATAACGAAACATCCTTTCCATTTCAATCTTACCAATTATAGCATTTTCCCAACAGTCATAAAACGGATATTCTGAAAACTTTTCTTAAAATCTTTTAAAAAACTGTTTGCCTGCTATTTTTCAAAACATCTGCAAGTTTCCTCATGAATTGCAGAAATTCGCAGATCTTTCTTTCTGCCTCTTGTCAACAAGAAGCAAACACGCTACATTAAATAAGGAAATGAGTGAAAAAATATGAAAACAATCAATTACTTTGACGAAACAAGGATCAAATTTATCGGAAAAGGGATTCTTGTCGGAGCGATCGGCGGCATCATCGTCAGCCTGTTCCGCCTATTTATCGCCCATTTAAATACTTGGGTGGGAAAAGCCTATCAGTTTTTCCATATCCACCCTCTCTGGCTGATTCCTTGGACAATTCTTTCTATTCTAATAGCTGTTGGTGTGGGTTTGTTAGTCAAAAGCGACCCTAATATCAAAGGCAGCGGTATTCCGCAAGTAGAAGGTCAGTTGCGAGATGAACTCCGAATCAATTGGTTTTCGGTACTTTGGAAAAAATTCATTGGCGGCGTTCTTTCTGTGGGAATGGGGTTGTTTTTAGGCAGAGAAGGCCCTTCGATCCAACTAGGCGCTAGTGTCGGACAAGGCCTGGCAAAGAAATGGCACGTAGAAAATTTCGAAGAAAAAATCCTGATCTCCAGCGGTGCCAGCGCCGGTCTTGCGGCAGCCTTCAATGCACCGATCGCAGGTTTATTATTTGTTGTTGAAGAAATCCATCATAACTTTTCACCGCTGGTTTGGTTGACTTCTTTTGCTTCAGCCATCACAGCAAATTTCGTCTCTTTGACCATTTTTGGGCTGCGGCCGACACTTCATTTAGGAACGATTCCTTCGTTGCCGCTGCATTATTATTGGTTGTTGATTTTGCTGGGGATCTTTTTAGGGGTCGTTGGACGGTTTTATCAAATCGTTTTATTGTCTTTGGCGAAATGGTATAAAAAACTGCCGCTGCCGGAATATCTGCACGGATTGGTTCCTTTTTTATTGGTCATTCCGATAGGTTTGTTCTTTCCTGACAGTTTAGGCGGCGGTAACCAGATCGTCATCCAACTTGGGCAAACAACACCGATTCTATTGGCAATGGCCGGACTATTCGTCTTGCGCTTTGTTTTTTCGATGGTGTCTTACGGCTCCTCTCTTCCTGGCGGGATCTTCTTACCGATTCTGACATTAGGTGCTGTTTTAGGAAGCTTGTTTGGGACTGTGGCGGTTATGTTTTTCGGTATGGACCCCATCTTTATGAAAAATTTCATCATAATCTCCATGGCCGGCTATTTTGCAGCGATCGGTAAAGCTCCTTTGACCGCGATCATCTTAGTGACTGAGATGGTGGGATCGTTAGTCCATTTGATGCCGTTGGGTCTTGTCGCTTTGGTAGCCTATATCGTCGTTGACCTATTAGGTGGCGATCCGATCTATGAGTCCTTGTTGGAGCGTTTAGTGAAGAAAAGCCCTTCTGATATCCAAGGAAAGAAAATCATCATGGAACTGCCGATCACTGCTGAAAGCTCATTAGACGGTCTGCTGATCCGAGATTTCAATTGGCCCAAAGATATGCTGCTGATCTCGATCCAGCGAGGAGATCACGAATTGCTGACTCACGGAGATACAGTAATGAAACTGGGAGATACATTAAAAATCTTGACCGATGAAGCACACCTGCCTGCGGTGAGAGAAACGATTTTACAGTATTCAATAAAAAAATGACAGAAACGATCACTGGAAGTTAGTTTTCAACATAACTTTTAGTGGTCGTTTTATTTTGATTTTTAGTAGAGACGTGCCGTGCTTTGTTGCAGAGGAAACAAAAGTGAAATATAATGATCCCAAAGGACGGTGCTGAAATGGATAAACGACAATTATTAATAGAAGAATATTTAAATTTAGCGAATGAGATCATCTTGCGGAACAAACCGGAAATGGAAAAAGAACTGCAAGGTTTTACACTAAATGAACTAGAAGTCATCGAACATATCGCAAAGATCCCGGATCCTAATGTAACAAAGCTGGCGGAAGCCGGATATATGACGAGAGGCGCGATCAGCAAACTGACAAAAAAACTGATCGCAAGAGATATCATATCTACCTACCAAAGAGAAGACAACAAAAAAGAAAGATATTTTCAACTCACAGAAAACGGAAAAAAAATCAACGACAAACATGAACGATTGCATGAAAAATGGCTGCAACGAGATGCCTCAGTCTTCGAAACCATGACAAAAGATGAATTTGATACAGTCTTTCGCTTTATTGGACGTTACAGAGAACTGATACGGAATGAGAAAAAAGAGAAACACGTTTAATTTTTCTTTTTATAATAGACATAAGCAGTTGAAACCAGTAAAAATCCAACGAGCATCGGCAAGACGACAACTGCCCCATAAAGCTGGCCTGCAATCAGCGGGCCGACGATACGTGAAAAAGCTTGAATGCTTTGAGACGCACCCATGACAAGGCCTTGCTTCTTTTCTGTAGCTGATTTGGATAATTGACCGCTAAGGACAGGTGAAAAAATCGAATCCCCAAACCCGTAAAAAATAATTCCAATGAAAAAAAGAACGGGTGCTGCAATAATCCCTGACAGCGTCATAGTTAAATAAGCAAGGACCTCGCTGATCATACCAAGTTTAGTGATCTGCTGTTCGGAAAATTTTTTTAACAGTTGCGGCATAACAAATAGTTGCGAAGCAATATCCAAAATCCCAATCAGCGAAAAACTTAACCCCACAAGCCCCGCTCTCCATTGAAATGTATCGATCGAAAACTGTGAAAAGATGGATTGCAAAGCCCCTGCCGCCAACCAAACAGGTAAACCCGTCAATAATAACGGAACGATGGTTTTGATCTTGCTGATCTCCTTTAGCTGATGGATAGGCATCGCATGACGGCGCCATGTCGACGAGCGTTTGTCAGCCGATAAACTTTCCTGCATAAAGATAGCTCCATAAACAGCATTCAAGAGGGTGATCACGACTCCGGCAAACATAGGAACGGAATTTCCAAAATCAGCTAAAAACCCACCGATCAATGGCCCAATAGCTGTTCCGATACCGGCTAAAGCCCCCATCAAACCAAATACTTTCGTTCGCTCACCCGGTTCAGTCAAATCCGCGAAGTAGGCATATAAAGTGGAGATCTCCCCTGCAGTTAACCCTTCAATAAGTCGTCCGAAGAGCAGCAGTTCTATCGAATGTGCTGAACCAATGATCCAATAGCCAATGCTTGATCCTAACAAACTGATGATAAGTATGGGACGACGACCGAAATAATCACTTAGACTCCCAAGAACCGGCGCTGAAAGAAAAGCTGCCAAAGCATAGATAGACATGAGCAACGTGACAAAAAAGGCTTGCTGATGGGCCGTATGAGTGTAAGGTGTGATCAAAAACGGAAGTACTGGACTAACGATAGTAAATCCTAATCCTGTCAATAAAACAGAGAAATAGCCAAAAATTTTAGAATGTTTAGTATTTGCAGTGTACATAAAAAACTCCTTTGTTTCGATTTTGTTTCCCGGTAAACAAAAAGAGAATAAATCATTTTTGTTTCTTTGTCAACAATTTCTAATGACTGGACTATACTTCCCATTACAGAAACCACTTAAAACTTGCATCAAAACGGCTTATCCTCCTTCGAAAAGCGGATCCGATAGTCGTCCATCTCTAGTTTTTTTACAAAAAAAGAGCGGATTTCTCCGCTCCAGAATTTTTTTGTATAGCTGCGCTAATCAGTTCAATGGAAGATACGCTTTTTATTCTGCGCCTTTATAACCTAGTTTGGGAGCAATCTCTTCATTTACGTAGACTGAGATCGACCCGTCACTGACTGGAAAGACTCCTTTACCATTTTCATCAAGGACAACTTTCGCAGGATTATTGTTCAGCGCATCAACGAATGTTTTACCAGCATGGACGCCGCTGATGGTCATTTCTTTTTCACCGCCGGTACCATTGGTCATGATCACCGCATAACCTGATTGTTCATGTTCGAAATCACCAGTGATCACCCAACCGATTTGATCTGGATGGTCGAAATAATCGATCTGATTGCCAAACGCCAATTTTTGACGGATCGCCAATAATGTATGCAGATCATCTCCTACAGGCTCGATACCTTGTGTTGGGATTCCATATAAATCACCCCAGAAAACTGTCGGCACACCGGCTTTATGCAGTAAAATCAACGCATAAGCATGGACCTTGAACCATCCGTCGACCCAAGATTCTAAGCTTTGACCTTTTTGCGTATCATGATTGTCAACAAAGGTCACCGCATAATCTGGTCTGGATTCGACCAATGTATTTTTGAAAATGTCCCGCATATCAAAACTCCCCATAGACGTGCTGGCACGATAGAAATTGAAATGCAGCGGCACATCGAACAATGAAATCAAATTGCCGGAAGAGTCAATATAATTTTCTAGTTTATCCAATTCATCCGCCCAATATTCCCCCACTACGAACAAATCAGCCTGCTTTTCTTCTCGGCGATGAAGGAGCCAATCTACAAAGAAATCAAATTGTATATGCTTGACTGCATCTAAGCGAAACCCATCGACATTGGTGGTTTCCAAATACCATTTGCCCCACTTGTCCAACTGTTCAACCGTTTCCGGATTCTCCATGTCCAGATCACAGCCCATCAAATAATCAAAGTTGCCTTTTTCCGAATCTACTTCTTCTTCCCAACCCTTATCAGCAAAATTGAAGACGGCATGGTCTTTATGCCGAGCATCATAATCTGTTCCGGAAAAGTTTTCCCAAGTCCAGACATAATCGTTATATTTTCCATTACGGCCAGGGAATGTAAATTTGGTCCAGGCTTCGATCTCTTCTTCTTCTCCGACTGTTTCGTTGCGGTTTTCCCAATCGTATTTGATTGCAGACACACGTTCCGTTTCATCAGCACCCATAAAGTGGTTTAATACGATGTCGGCATAAGCCTTGATCCCGTGTTCTTGCAATGCACGGATGGCTGCTAAATACTCTTCTTTAGTTCCATACTTCGTAGCAACGGAACCTTTTTGATCAAATTCACCTAGATCGTAAAGATCATACGTGCCGTAACCCACATCTTCGGCACCCGAAGAACCTTTGTATGCTGGCGGCAGCCAAACTGCTGTGATCCCCAATTTTTCTAATTCTTCAGCGCGTTCTGCTATTTTACGCCAATGTTTGCCATCTGCGGGTAATTCCCACTCAAAACCTTGTAGTATCGTATGATTTTTCATTTTTCATCCCCCTCTTATTATTCTATTAAGCCAAGAACCGCAAAAATTGTCAAAGATAACACTTTTTTATCGTAATTTTGATAAAAAATCAGTTTTTGGCTTTTTATGACTGTTTTTTTACTATTTAACTTCTCTTGTTGATCGTTTTTGACTGGTATTGATTGAATTTGAATGAATCATATGCTATTATATTATTCGAAGAGGTGTTGTAAATGCTTACAGAAGAACGACAACGAAAAATCTTACAAATTTTGGAAGAAAAAAGTATCGTCAAACTGCAAGAATTGACAAAAGAACTGGATGCTTCCGAGTCTACGATCCGCCGCGATCTGCAAGAATTGGAAGATCAAAAGTTGCTGGTTCGCATCCATGGCGGAGCGAAAAAAAATCAACAGCTTAGTCTTGAACCGACTATGTTAGAAAAAACTATGAAAAACCGTTCAGCTAAAAAAGCGATCGCCCGACAAGCAGCTGATTTGATCAGCAAGGATGATGTCATTTATTTGGATGCTGGATCTACCACCTTCGAGATGATTCCTTTGCTTCCTGCCGATCTTGGGATCAAAGTTGTGACGAATTCTGTCAAGCATGCAGCTTTATTGATCGATCGACAAATCGATACAACGATCATTGGCGGAAATATCAAACTTTCTACGAATGCCGCAATGGGTACTACTAGTCTTTTACAGCTGCAACGCTACCGTTTCAATAAAAGTTTTCTTGGAACGAACGGTATCGATCGTCATTCAGGTCTGACAACGCCTGATCCTGAAGAAGCTATATTGAAGCAAACCGCGTTGAACAATAGCGAACAGTGCTATGTCCTTGCAGATCATTCAAAATTTCAACAGGTCACTTTCGCCAAAATCGCTCCTTTAGATGATGTCGTATTGATCACTGATTTTTTACCAAACGAGCACCAAGAACTTTATAAAGAAATTACTATTACGGAGGTCTCTCAATGATTTACACAGTTACACTCAATCCTTCTATCGACTACATCGTTCATGTCGATGATTTTCAAGTCGATCAATTGAATCGGATGACAAAAGATCTAAAACTCCCTGGAGGAAAAGGACTGAACGTCTCTCGGATTTTAAAAAGACTCGAGGTCCCTTCCACTGCTGTCGGTTTCTTAGGTGGTTTCACCGGCGACTTCATCAATGGCTGGTTAAAAGCCGAACAGATCAAAGCAGAATTTACTCCAATCCAAGAAGATACACGGATCAACATCAAACTGAAATCCACTACCGAAACTGAGATCAACGGCTTAGGTCCTACCATCCAACCAGATGAGATCGAAGGATTAAAAAAAGTGTTGAGCGCTGTCAGTCATAAGGATATCGTAGTCTTTTCCGGAAGCAAGCCAGCGAATTTACCAGAAGGCTTTTATAATGAGCTGATCGCTTTAGTCACCCAAAAAGGCGCAGAATTTATTATTGATACCACAGGAAAAGATCTTTTAAAAGCCTTGGAACAAAAACCATTATTGGTCAAACCAAACAATCATGAATTGGCGGAATTGTATCAAACTACTTTCGATTCGATCGAAGATATCCTGCCTTATGGAAAAAAACTTTTAGAAGACGGCGCACAACATGTGATCATTTCCATGGCTGGCGATGGCGCATTGCTGTTTACGAAAAATGGCGTTTATCAATCAAATGTATTGAAACGACCTGTCAAAAATTCTGTAGGCGCTGGAGATTCCATGATTGCCGGCTTTATCGGCAACTACGCGCAAACCAAAGATTCTGTCACGGCCTTTCAATGGGGCGTTGCTTGCGGCAGTGCCACTGCCTTTTCTGATGACTTGGCTGCACGGGAATTGATCGATACATTGTTACCAGAAGTTGTCATTACCAAAATCGTTTAAATCTAGGAGGAACCATTATGAATATCAAAGATTTGCTGATCAAAGACGCAATGATCATGGATCTGCAAGCCACTGATAAACAAAGCGCGATCGATGAGATGGTGGAAAAAATGTTTGCAGTCGGACGGATCACTGATATCGACACATACAAAAAAGGAATCTTGGCTCGTGAAGCTCAAACATCTACCGGTCTAGGTGATGGGATCGCAATGCCCCATGCAAAAAATGCAGCTGTCAAAGAAGCGACGGTTCTTTTCGCAAAAAGCAAAAACGGTGTCGATTACGAAGCACTTGACGGACAGCCGACCTATCTCTTCTTTATGATCGCTGCTCCAGAAGGCGCCAACGATACCCACTTACAAGCATTGGCGCAACTTTCACGTTTATTGATTGATCCAACATTTGTCGATAAATTAAAAGCGGCAAACACACCAGATGAAGTCCAAGAGCTTTTCCAAAAAGCGGAAGAAGCCAAAGCCGCAGAAGAAGCTGCAGAACAACAAGAGCAGGTCATAGCGGACAACCGCCGCTATATCGTTGCTGTCACAGCCTGCCCTACTGGAATCGCTCATACCTATATGGCAGAAGACGCACTAAAGAAAAAAGCGAAAGAAATGGGCGTTGACATCAAAGTTGAAACAAACGGATCGGAAGGAATCAAAAATCGGTTGTCTGCTGAAGATATCGCTCGTGCAGACGGCGTGATCATCGCTGCGGATAAAAAAGTCGAGATGAACCGTTTCGATGGTAAATCTTTAGTCAATCGTCCAGTCAGCGATGGGATCCGCAAACCGGAAGAATTGATCAATGAAGCACTGAGCGGCAAGGCACCGATCTTCCATGGCGACGGACAACAAAGTACCGACGACCATAGCGCAGAAGGAACTGTGGGACAACGAATCTATAAAGACTTGATGAATGGTGTTTCTCACATGCTGCCATTTGTCATCGGCGGCGGGATTGCGATCGCCCTTTCTTTCTTGATCGACCAATTCATGGGTGTTCCTCAAGACCAATTGGCAAAATTAGGGAATTACAATGAAGTGGCCAGCTGGTTCAACCAAATCGGCAGTGCCGCATTTGGTTTCATGTTGCCAGTACTAGCCGGATTTATCGCTTCCAGTATCGCGGATCGTCCAGGTCTTGTTGTCGGTTTTGCGGCCGGCGCATTAGCTAACGCGGGCGGAGCCGGATTCCTAGGCGCGCTTTTAGGCGGGTTCCTTGCTGGATATGTAGTCATTTTCCTACGCAAGATCTTCAAAGGACTTCCTAAATCACTGGAAGGAATCAAAACGATCCTCTTCTATCCAGTTTTCGGTTTGATCATTACGGGATTGCTGATGCTGGTCATCAACGTTCCTATGAAAGTCATCAACGATGCGTTAAATAGTTTCTTGACTGGTTTGAGCGGAACCAACGCAGCACTTTTAGGAGCTTTACTTGCTGGTATGATGGCAACTGACCTTGGCGGACCGATCAACAAAGCGGCTTACGTCTTTGGGACTGCGACATTAGCAAGTACGGTAGCAGACGGCGGAAGTGTCGTTATGGCAGCAGTCATGGCCGGTGGGATGGTTCCACCGTTAGCGATCTTTGTTGCGACTCGTCTTTTCAAAAACAAATTCACTAAAGACCAACAAGATGCTGGTTTGACCAACATCGTCATGGGACTTTCATTCGTAACAGAAGGTTCGATTCCATTTGCCGCAGCCGATCCATTGCGGGCGATCCCAAGTTTCATCGTGGGTTCAGCTGTTACCGGCGGATTAGTAGGTGCATTCGGAATCAAATTATTGGCTCCTCACGGTGGGATCTTCGTTGTCTTTCTTCTGAGCCAACCGCTGTTGTATCTTTTATTTATCCTTGTCGGTTCTGTTCTTTCAGGTATTATTTTCGGTATCTTGAAAAAAGAAGTACGCAGCAAATAGAATGAAACTTAAAGGGCAGACTCATTGATTTTTGAGTCCGCCCTTTTTTGTCTCTCATGGCTCTTTGTCTTAAAATCCCTCATTGATTATAGCTATCCAGCTCTTTTTTCTTCCCATCAGCGGTTTTTTCCCTTAAGAAATAGCTGATCACACTGCCCGCCATGAACAGCAGCAGTCCTAATGGGATTTTTAAAGCAAAATCCGGCAGAAAAAACAAACAAAGAGCTATCAGCGCAACAGGCAGCATGACTTTTTTAAAGATTCGTTCTTCCATTTATCCTCCCTCTAACTCTTCCATTTGTAATTTTTCAAAAATCGAATAATTGATGAACATCACTCTTAAATGATTTTTCCCTTTTTTGACATCGAAGAAGACTTTCCCTTTGCGACGTTTCAGACGTCCAAACTTGATATCGCTCATTGCTTCTTTCAGTTTTTTAAAAGGCACCTGCTTAACATATTCATCCGGCAGATAGATATTCAAGATCGCGGTATAATCGGGATATTTCTCGTCACAAATATTGATCTCCAAATAGTTGCGGATATAAAACAAGTATGCTGAAAAACCTTCGTCTAATGAGTATTCGGGATTCAGCACCAAGTAATTCATCATCTTCATTCCTTGTTCATCTACCCAAGGAAAATACGCCCGCGCATTCAGTTCGCCCTTCACTCTTTTTTCCTGATATTCCTGTTGGACAATATCATAGGTTCTGGTAACGAAGTGAGATGCGCATTTTTTGGTAGTCGGTTGTAAACGGTCATTTTGATACTGAACAGTTTGGATGATATCTCCTAGATACGCATATTCCACAAACGGCTCCCGCAAAACCCCTACGCCATTGTCCCACGCTAGCTGATCGATCCCCATCTGGTCTCTAAAAAGCCGCTGATAATCGGCGTTGACCGGATCATCCCAACGCAGAGGGTCTTTAAATAATTCAATGACTACAACATCATCGATGCGCTGAACTTTTTCAACTTGTTGGATATCTTCGATCAACGGAATCGGAATGATGCGATGGTAGCTGGTATGCAAATACAACCGCCAACAAGCAGTCAAACAGAACCCGCGATAATTGACATCATATCCGGAAAATTGGTTGCAATCGACGATGACCTCTCCGATAAAATTTTTGCGTTTAGGCAGTTTTTCGATTTCTTCAGCGCTCTCAAATGTCAGCCGCTGTTCGATCTGCTCTGTATTGTGATAGATATATTCATCGTAAGAACGGATCGACCCAAACAGTCCTTTTTGTTTGATCTGGGTCTCGACATAGTTCAAAATAAGATTCCGTTGGTCGATAAAAATATTTTTTTCAATGACATGGGTCTCCAATAATTCGCCGGCAGCTAAATGAAAAGACGATTCATTGCTGCCGTTGCCGATCACGATCGAAATATCAGATTTAGAATCGATTTTATCGATCAGTTTTCGGCAGCGGACAAGGGAAAAACCAGTATAGGATTCATCAGCGATCTTCATGTAAATCGGTGAATATAACAAACGAACCAATACAAACCAATCTTGAGTGTGCCGTTGAATCATCGGAGTGGTTAAAGACGGATATTGGATCGTTGTCATAATCCGTTCTGTTTTTTGCATCATCTCACCTCCCATTAATCTTTTATTAATCTAATTATAACGAAAGCTGAACATAAAAAAAAGAAATAGACCTTCTCGAAAGCAATGAAAATTTAAACAATTCATGATAAACTAAGAAAAAACGGAGGTGACCAAGATGGGATTGAAATTCCAACGGGAAGATTCCTTGGATAAGATGTTTGAAGAATTTGCCATTTTACCAGAAAACAAAGAAAAAATCGCAGAAGAAAAAAACAAAGCGATCGAGCGGTTTTTAACTCCTGAAAAAAAAGATGAAAATAAAGACAATAAAAAAGATCAAAACGCCTAAACGTTTTGATCTTTTTCTATTGCCGCTTCAATGGCTTGCCAAGCAGCTTCTTTTCCTTCTTTGGTAACCGCTGAAAAAATAATAAATGTATCAGCCGGATCAAAATCCAGGGCCTTTTTGATCATTGACTCGTGCTTGTTCCACTTTCCTCGAGGTATCTTATCGGCTTTTGTCGCCACTACGATCACAGGGATCTGATAATAATTCAAAAATTGATACATCTGGATATCTTCTTGACTAGGAGCATGACGCAAATCAACTAGCGAAACGACAGCTCTTAGCTGTTGACGCTGTGTCAGATAGGTCTCGATCATCTTGCCCCATTTTGCTCGTTCAGTCTTAGAGACTTTCGCATAGCCGTATCCCGGCACATCTACGAAGTATAAGCTGTTTTCGATCAAGTAAAAATTCAGCGTTTGCGTTTTTCCCGGTTTGGAAGAAGTTCGCGCTAGATTCTTACGATCGATCAGCGTATTGATAAATGATGATTTTCCGACATTAGAGCGTCCGGCTAAAGCAATTTCCGGCAATTCGCTTTCAGGATATTGTTTTGGCGCAACGGCGCTAATGACGATTTCAGCTGAATGGACTTTCATCAGTTGACTCCTTTCATACATTAGACAAACAGAGAGCCGGGACGAAAAATTCGTCTACCGGCTTCATGTTAACCTGCTTTTTTTTCTTCACTGTAGATGATTTCTGGGGCACCTTCCCCTTTTGCCGCTTGTTCTGTGATGATCACTTTTTCAATGGAACTTTGAGAAGGAATATCGAACATGATGTCCATCATGATGTCTTCGATGATCGAGCGCAACCCACGTGCTCCGGTATTGCGTTCAATAGCCTTATCAGCGATCGTTTTTAAAGCTCCTGGTTCGAATTCTAAGACAGTGTCATCAAGAGACAATAATTTTTTATATTGTTTGACTAACGCGTTCTTAGGTTCAGTCAGGATTCTTACTAAATCACTATTCGTCAATTTATCTAAAGCGGCCATTACCGGCAAACGTCCGATAAATTCAGGGATCAAGCCGAATTTCAGCAGATCTTCAGGAATGATGTGCTGCATTACACTCTCGTTTTCTGAGATTTTCTGCGTTGTCGCACCAAAACCGATCGTTTTTTCTCCCATTCGGTTTTTGACGATGGTTTCGATTCCGTCGAATGCTCCGCCCACGATAAACAAAATATTTGTCGTATCGATTTGGATCATTTCTTGATGCGGATGTTTCCGTCCCCCTTGAGGAGGCACACTTGCTTCGGTCCCTTCAAGGATCTTCAACAGCGCTTGTTGGACACCCTCACCGGAAACGTCCCGGGTGATTGAGACATTCTCGCTCTTACGGGCGATCTTGTCGATCTCATCTATATAAATGATCCCTTTTTCAGCACGTTCTACATTGTAATCTGCTGCTTGCAGCAGTTTCAGTAAAATGTTTTCAACGTCTTCACCGACATAACCTGCTTCTGTCAAGCTGGTAGCGTCAGCGATGGCAAATGGTACATTCAGCGTTTTTGCTAATGTTTGCGCTAAAAATGTTTTCCCTGATCCAGTTGGTCCGATCAGACAGATATTGCTTTTTTGCAACTCGACGTCGTCTTCTGTCGTCACTTCCGCGTTTACACGTTTATAATGGTTATAGACTGCGACTGATAAAGCTTTTTTCGCACGATCTTGACCGATAACATATTCATTTAATACTTCTAGGATCTCTTGAGGTTTAGGAACATCAGTGAACTCGCGTACTGCTTCTTCATAAAGCTCTTCATCAATGATTTCCTTACATAAATCAATACACTCGTTACAAATATAAACACCAGGGCCAGCCACGATTTTTTTGACTTCCTCTTGGGTTTTGCCACAAAAAGAGCATCGTACCTTTTCACTACCGTTAGAATTGTCGTACATGGTTTTCACCTCTTGAATTTTCCAAACTCGTCAACGAGTGGAATAAGATAAAGACTTTTACAGTCTTTTTTTATCATACCATAGTTTTAAAAAAAGAAAAAGTTCTTTCAGCTACATTCTGCGTCACGGCTGAGTCTTTGAAGATTCTTAGTTTCTTTTAACTTTTTCTGAAGTTCAAGCACCCGAAACACAATAAAATACCCCATATCTTTAGTTGCTGGTGATCATTTTTTATCTTGCCAATGCTGGCGAATAAAACCGGCGCGACCAGAACCTTCTCGGTAAAGGTTGTAATGGACTTTATTTTTCTTATAGTAATCTTGATGATAGTCTTCTGCAGGATAAAATTCGCTTTTCGGTTCGATTTTTGTCACGATCGGTTTGTCAAAACGGCCGCTGTTTTGCAGATTCTGTTTTGACTCCTCTGCAATGCTGCGTTCTTCTTCATCACTATAATAGATCACAGGACGATAAGAATCCCCTCGGTCAGCAAATTGGCCCAAAGCATCAGTTGGATCGGTCTGCTGCCAATAGATCTCTACTAGTTGCTCATAAGAAACGACGGCTGGATCATACTCGATCTCTACTGCTTCAGTGTGTCCTGTCGTACCAGTCGTCACTTGCTGATACGTCGGATTAGGTACATGCCCGCCTGTATATCCGGACACTACCGAGATGATCCCTGGCTGCTCTTCAAAGGGTTTGACCATACACCAGAAACATCCGCCTGCAAAAACTGCTTTTTTCGTCATATAAAATCCTCCCTTTTCCATTATCATACATTGAATTGGCAAAGGAGGTTAATGTTTTGCTTGTGCCAAGTATCTGACCGCTTTTAAATAACAAAAGAGCACGGATCGAAGGATCAGCGCTCTTTTGCGTCTTGTTTTCAAGAAAAAACAGGAAAGTTTTATTTTTCTACAGCTGTACTTGTGATAAGTTCAACCGCTTGTTTCATTGTGATATCATGTTTCAGCATATCTTCTGTCAACACACGTTTGATTTGTTCTTCAGGCATGTTGTATGATTCTGAAAGCTCTTTGATTTCTTTTGCGATATCTTCTTCAGAAGCTTCTAAACCTTCTGCTTTAGCGATCGCTTCGATAACCAAGTTGGTTTTTACGCGCATTTCTGCTTCGCCTTCAAATTGTTGGTGCAAGTCTGCTTCTGTTGAACCTGTCAATTGGTAGTACATTTCTGGTGAGATACCTTGACGTTGCATGTTGTTCAAGAATTCATCCATTGAACGGTGTACTTCGTCATGAACCATTACATGCGGTAAGTCAACGATTTCAGCGTTTTCTACTGCTTGACGGATCGCAGCTTCTTCTTTTGCGTCTTCTGCTGCTTTTTCTTTTGATTCAGTTAATTCTTTGCGGTATTTTTCTTTTAATTCAGCTAAAGATTCAACTTCTTCGTCGATATCTTTTGCGAAATCATCATCTAATTCAGGAAGTTCTTTCGTTTTCACTTCATGAACAGTTACTTTGAAGACTGCTTCTTTGCCAGCTAGATCTTCTGCTTGATAGTCTTCTGGGAAAGTAACGTTTACTTCTACTTCGTCGCCGGCTTTATGTCCAACTAATTGTTCTTCAAATCCTGGAATGAATGAACCTGAACCTAATTCTAGAGAGTAGTTTTCGCCTTTGCCGCCTTCAAATGCTTCACCGTCTACGAAACCTTCAAAGTCGATCACAGTTGTGTCGCCATTTTCTGCTGGTTCGTCTTCTTTGATCACTAAGTCAGCTTGTTGTTCTTGTTCACGTTTGATACGTGCGTCAACATCTTCGTCAGTTACTTCACGGTCTTGTTTTTCAACAGTCAAGTTTTTGTATTCGCCTAATTTCACTTCAGGTTTCACTGTAACTTCAGCTTTGATCGTCCAGTCTTCCCCTTTGTTCATGCTTTCAACATCGATTTTAGGTTGTGAAACTGGATCGATCTCAGCTTCTGCAACTGCTGCTTCATACGCTTCTGGTAATACAGCGTTCAATGCATCTTCATATAATGCTTCTTCACCGTAGATACGGTTGAATACTTGGCGAGATACTTTCCCTTTACGGAAGCCTGGCACGTTCAAGCCGCCTTTTACTTTATTGAAAGCTTCTGTCAGCCCTTTTTGAATTTCTTCTTGTGCAATTGAAAATGTCAATACACCATCATTGGTGCCTGTTTTTTCCCATTTTGCAGTCATGTGTTTCCCTCCGAATGTTTTTATTCTTTTACATATGAAATAACTTCATGCATACTTTTCAATAGTACACTAACCCTTTTAAAATGTAAATATTTAGGGTAGAAACTTTCATGATTTCCAGCGATTTTCCTAGATTAATTGTTGGAAAATCTGCCGATACCGCTGCTTTTGCTTTTGGATCTCTTGGTAGTTTTCCAATTCTTGCTGTGCTTGCTGATTACCAAACATTTCTTCGTATTCCAGAACATAGCTTTCCGCCCATTTTTCCGGCTGATCATCTTGCGGTAAAAATGGAAAAGCGATCGCTGCGTGGGCTCTGATCTCAGCAATGATCGCTTCTGAAAGCGCCGGATCATCTTGCCCAAGAGTTTCTTCGACATGACGGACCATCTTTCTCAGCGTTTCCGAGTTTTCCGGTAACGTCAGCAAGTTAGGCTGGCATTCCCGCTCATGTCCCTCAAAATCTTGAATGATGAAAATCTTGCCGCAATCCAATTTCACTAATTCTTCGACTAAACGAGGTCGAACGAAGGGATTTCTTACATTCGGCAAAAACTCTCCCAGCAAAGAAACAAAGGAACGATAGGTGATATTCTGTGTCAGAACATCCCAATCATTTTGCGTGATCGCTCCTATAGCCCCATCTAATTGCTTTAATAACCGCCGCTTATGCAAGACGGATTCAGGATCGATCAGTTGTTGGACATTTTCCAACTGGGAAAGCTGCTGAAATAATTCTTCCAATACTGCTTCATTGCTGTATCCGGCGTTCTTTTTTGCCAATAGATATTTCCGCGCCTTTAAAAAGCGCCGGCTGAGCATCAATATCTGAGCATACACCACAAACCCTTCTGGATGTTCAAAATATTCATGATACCACTCATCAGTGATTGTCAATGCCTGATCAAACGCTTCTTGCTTGATCAAGGAACGGACCCATGCATAATTCACAGCAAAACTTGGGGCTAAACGGTAAGCTCTTTCGAAATAGCTGGCGGCACTTAGATACTCACCTTGATCCATCAGTTGATTGGCTTTCAATAAATACCGCTGATATTCATCTGGAAATTGGATGGTTTCTCCCAATACAACTAACTCCTTTAAAATAAACTTGGAACATCTTCAAAAAAGTGATGCGCCAAGTTTATTCAATTTTTTTATCTCTATTAAGCTTTGACTTCTTTATTGAAGGCTTTGATCAAATTCAGCGTAACGACTGCTGTATTTGAAAAATAATCTCCCACATGCTGTTTTCTGTTTGAAAAAGCAGCCGGTAGATAGCCTAAGATAAAAGGAAAACCTTTCAAAATAAACCGGCAGGCACCCTCGCGAACGAGCACTGTCGTCCAACTGAGTTCCGCTTGGTCCAAACTGACTACCCGAATGCCGAAGACCATTTTTCCGATCGTCTGCCCTTTGTTGAGTTTTGTCAGTAAAATAAAATAAAGCAGGTAAATCAATAAACTGGCTAACCCGTAGATACTCAAAAATTACTTTCAGGAGTCAGCCCCCGTAAGCGATATACCAGCCCGATCGTTCCTGAAGTGATGGCTTGGATACACAACAAATCCAAACAAAACGCGAAAAAACGAATCCAAAAGCCGGCATAAAAATAATGAGGAAATTGATTGCGCTGATAGTCGTCTTCTTGTTCTTCAAACCGTTGCCAGTCTTTTTGCCGCTCTGTGATCTGCTCTTGCGTAAATGGGGTCTGTTGATCAAGCATAGATTGTTTTTCCCGCGGAGTATCTGGTCCGACTTGCGGTCCTGATCGATCCGGTTCGGTTGAAAAAGAATCGTAGGACATTTCCTGAGAATCATATAAAGAATCCGGTGTTTCTTGTTGAAATTTTTCTTCTGACATCTTTATTCACCTCCGTAATAATACAAAGGTTTTGGCGCTTCAGCAGTCCCGATGCTCTCTAATAAAGAAAATACCCGATTCGTGTCTGACATTTTCAGCCCTTGGAACTCCGCTATTTTAGAACCGAGCCAGCTGGAAGCAAAGCCGGTTTTAGCAGATTCATAAGAAAAAACTTCGGCATTTTGCAATTTTTGATCTTTTTTCAGTTGTGCCAAGGCATCTTCAGGAAAACCGATCTCATCTACCAAACCATTTTCCTTTGCTTGGGCACCGTCATAGATTCTGCCGTCCGCTAATTTACGAACTTGTTCTTCTGACATGTGACGTCCTTTAGCGACAATATTTACAAAACGTCCATACGCGCTATCGACGAAACTTTGCATCACTTTGTTGTCTTCTTCAGTAGGTTTGCGCTGTGCCGAGCCCATATCTTTTAAAGCACCGCTTTTATAAGTTTGGTCTTCGATCCCTAATTTCTCAAATAATCCCGTGTAGTTGATCCCTGACATGATGACTCCGATGGAACCAGTAAGAGTTTCATCTGTCGCAAAGATCTTGTCGGCGCCTGCTGAGATATAATAGCCGCCGCTTGCCGCCATATTTTTCATAGAAACATAATAAGGGATCTTCAGATCTTTGATTTTCTGCAATTCTTTGGCGATCTCTGCACTTTCATAAACACCGCCGCCGGGTGTATTGACTTCTAATAAAACACCTTTGATCGAGGAATCTTCTTGGATCGCTTGTAACTGACTGAGAAAATCTTGATGATTATAGGTCTCTGTGCTGAACATACCGCTCTGTCCAGAGTCTGCGATGGTTCCATTCAGTGATAATTTTACGATGCGTTCATCGGTATTCCCGCTTTCTTCCACCACTTCCGTCAGCTCATTACTGCCATATAGCAAAGCATTGATCCCTTGCAGCGTCTGCTCCTGTTCTGCTTTAGACGGCCCCATCATAGAAAATGCCGCTGAAACTACAAACAGCCCTACAGCGATCGCCACAGCAACCCATCTGCGCTTATTCATTTTTTCCACTCCTCTTTAATATAGATTTTCGATGACGATCACCGTTTCTTTCGCACCACTTGCATGCATCTTTTCCGCTTTTTCCACTAAAGAATATCCTTGGAATGTTTCTTTCGTCAACGGATCTTCCACTTGGAAAGTCTGTGCCTCTCTGGTTGAGACAGCACCAGGAAGAATTTCTTGCAGACTATCCCAGCCAGTATCTAAAAAAATCTTGGTCTCATCTGTTACTTCAGGATTTTCTTCCAATACATGCAGCATGTCCTTTAATTCTTTGAACGTCATACACTGTACTTGATTTTCCATCTTCTCACTCCTTTTATACCTCCTAATTGTATCGAATTGTAATCAAATATGATAGTAAATTTTTTCCTCATGCTATTCAAAGACCTGCTTTTTCTTTTTCGGCTGCTCCAAAGACCAGTTTTCCGCAATAACTACTATACCAATATAATTAAAATAAAAAAATAATTGACATCAAATGTAATTAATTTTATTCTATTAGTATGTTTCTATAAAAAAGATAGAAAGGAGTAATCTATACCAATAGGAAACAGCGCCAGATCTGTTCTTTACAGATGACGAGGAAAGAGTTTATCGAAAATTCGGCGGGTGACTCTAGGGACTGCACTCTACAGACAAATACAAAACAAAGTCGTGAGGCTTAAACAAACCATTTGTCGCGCAGATAGAAACATATAATGAATATAGCGAAAGTAGGAAAGTCATTATGTGCGGAATTGTAGGAATTATTGGAAAAGAACATGCAGAAGAAGTAATTTTAAAAGGATTGGAACGCTTAGAATATCGAGGATACGATTCAGCCGGTTTGTTCGTGGCAAACGCTGAAACAGCTCATTTAGTTAAAGCGCAAGGTCGGATCAGAAACTTGGAAGAAAAGATCACCCCTTCTACTACAGGAACGATGGGAATCGGTCATACTCGCTGGGCAACTCACGGAAAACCTAGTGAAGCAAACGCCCACCCCCATACTTCTGCCAGCCAACGATTGGTCTTGGTCCACAACGGAGTGATCGAGAATTTCGAAGCATTGCATCAAGAATATCTTTCAGAAGATCATTTCATCGGTCAAACAGATACAGAGATCGTTGTTCATTTAGTAGAAAAAATGATGGCTTCCGGTACTACAGTCAAAGAAGCCTTCAAAAAAACACTTGGATTGATCCGCGGCTCTTATGCCTTTGCATTAGTAGACAGAAAAGACCCTGAAACTATCTATGTTGCAAAAAATAAAAGCCCGTTATTGATCGGGTTAGGTGATGGTTTCAATGTGCTTTGCAGTGATGCTCTAGCAATGCTGGATCAAACGGATCGTTTCGTTGAATTAGAAGACGGCGAGATGGTGACCGTTCGCGCTGATCATATCACTATTGAAGATATCGCGGGGAATGAAATCACACGTGCGCCTTATCAAGCAACCTTCGATGCTTCTGATATCGAAAAAGGTACCTACCCTTATTATATGCTGAAAGAGATCGATGAACAGCCGGCTGTTATGCGTCGAATCGTTGAACATTACACTACAGACGGTCAGATCGTTATGGACTCTCAATTGATCAAAGAGCTAGCGGGAAGCGACCGCATCTATATCGTCGCTTGCGGAACCAGCAGTCACGCCGGTTGGGCAGCGAAAAAGTTCATTGAAACATTAGCTGAAATCCCAGTCGAAGTCCATCTTTCCAGTGAATTCGGCTATGATATGCCGTTGTTATCTAAAAAACCATTTTTCATTTATTTGACTCAAAGCGGAGAAACCGCCGACAGTCGTCAAGTATTGGTAAAAACCAATCAGCTCGGCTTCCCTTCATTGACGATCACAAATGTTGCCGGATCGACTTTGTCTCGAGAAGCAGACTATACACTATTGCTGCATGCAGGACCAGAGATCGCGGTAGCATCTACAAAAGCCTATACCGCTCAGATCGCTGTCTTGGCGCTTTTAGCTAAAAAAGTTGGGGAATATCAAGCAAATCCTATCGCCCTTGAACTGGATATCGCTCACGAATTGGGATTGATCGCTTCAGGAATGGAAACAGTCATCAACGAAAAAGCGTTGATCCAAGAACTGGCCGCCGATTATTTGACAGACACCAGAAACGCTTTTTATATTGGCCGCAGCAATGACTATTATGTCTCTTTGGAAGCCGCCCTGAAACTGAAAGAGATCTCATACATCCAAGCTGAAGGTTTTGCCGCCGGCGAGTTGAAACACGGAACGATCGCATTGATCGAAGAAGATACACCGGTTATCGGAATCATCACGGAAGAGATCACTGGTTCTCATACTCGCGGCAACCTCAAGGAAGTCGAAAGTCGCGGTGCCAAAACATTGACTATAGTCAGCGAAGAATTGGCAAAAGAGACTGACCAGATCATCTTACCGACAGTCCATCCATTATTGACCAGCTTGATTTCTGTGATCCCTACCCAGCTGATCGCTTATTATGCGACATTGCAACGAGGATTTGATGTAGACAAGCCCCGCAATCTGGCAAAATCAGTTACTGTGGAATAGAAAAAACGACCTTAAAGTCTCAGACTTTAAGGTCGTTTTATTTTGCTTTAATCGATCCCGATTTCTTTGCGAACGACATCGGCGATTTTTTCGACATAGTATTCAACTTTTTCGTCAGTTGGCGCTTCTGCCATTACTCGCAATAATGGTTCAGTACCGGAAGGGCGAACTAAGATGCGGCCTTCACCGTTCATTTCTTTTTCAGCTTCTTCGATGACTGCTTTGATAGCTGGAACTTCCATCGCACCGTTTTTGTTGGATACCCGGATGTTAACTAGTTTTTGCGGATAGATGGTTACTTCTGCTGCCAATTCAGACAATTTCTTGCCGGTTTGTTTCATGATATTCAACAGTTGGATACCAGACAGCATGCCATCACCAGTCGTATTGAAATCTAAAAAGATCATATGTCCGGATTGTTCCCCGCCAAAATTATAATCGTTTTTGCGCATTTCTTCTACAACGTAACGGTCACCTACTTGAGTGATCACATCTTTCAAACCGATCGCTTCTACAGCTTTATGGAAACCAAGATTACTCATGACAGTTGTCACGATCGTATCTTGTTTCAAGCGTTTCTTTTCAGATAAGTATTTTGCACAAATATACATGATCTTATCGCCGTCAACGATATTACCCAATTCGTCTACCGCAATGACCCGGTCGCCGTCGCCGTCAAAAGCCAGACCGGCATCCGCACCTTTTTCAACAACAAATTCTGCTAATTTTTCCGGATGAGTCGAGCCAACTCCATCATTGATGTTCAAACCGTTTGGAGAAGTACCGATCGTGTGGAAATCTGTTTCCAAATCAGCAAACAGACGATTGACTGTTGTCGCTGTCGCTCCGTTCGCTGCATCGATGCAGACAGTCAAACCAGATAGATCATCATTGATCGTTTGTTTCAAAAATTGAGAGTATTTCAGCAAACCTTCCGGAAATTCTTCCACCGTCCCCAAACCTTCAGCAGAAGGTCGTGGCAATGTATCTTCAGGAGCATCCAATAGCGCTTCGATCTCTAATTCTTGATCATCTACCAGTTTGAATCCATCGCTGCCGAAGAATTTGATTCCGTTGTCTTGTGCTGGATTATGGGAAGCAGAGATCATGACCCCGGCACTCGCTTTTTGTACTCTTGTCAAATAAGCAACCCCCGGTGTAGAGATCACGCCAAGTTGGAAAACTTCGATCCCAACTGAAAGCAATCCGGCGATCAGCGCATTTTCCAATAATTGTCCCGAAATCCGAGTATCACGACCTACCAAAACCCGCGGTCTTCTTTCACCGTTTTCATGTTGGCTTAAAACGTAGCCGCCATAGCGTCCTAATTTGAATGCTAACTCTGGAGTAAGTTCAAGGTTTGCTTCTCCTCTTACACCATCGGTTCCAAAATATTTTCCCATTGTCATTTTACCCTCTCTATCTTATGTCTAGTTGTTGTCATTAGTTGTTTCTTGCGTTTCCTGCGATTCTTGCGTCGTCGTTTGCGAAGATTCTTCTGATCTGTCTGCGACTGAAGTCGATTCCTGCGAAGAAGCAGGCTGGCTGGTCGAAGCCGGTGTATTTTCTGTTCTTTCTGTGGTTTCATCAGATTCTATCATGATTGGCACGATATGAACAGAGACCGTCTTCGGATCGATTTGATGACCATCATCGACCGGAATCTCTACCGTTTTGGTGGTCGCTTCTCTGATTCCCGTTATATCTACCGGGATCCCAATATTATTCGTATTGTTGATATCAGACAACGGACCTCTGAGTTTTGCTGTCAGTTGTGACAGACTAAAGGTATAACCTGAGACGCCTGACGGTAATTTCCCTACTTGCGCAGCATACAGACCTACCGTTTTTTCAGGAGCTGTTAATCCCACTTGGACATCGACTTTGGCAGGTTCTGCTTGAATGCTCAAACTGTTGCCTTTCTCATCCAAAGCTTGGACGTCGACAGTTTCTTCAACATCTTTGGAAGCTACTTTTTCCGGATCGACGGTAGCAACGACTCGATCGATCAATTCAAGAGTTTTGTCCCCTGTCGTTATATCGACTTCTTTTGGATCAACCGACACTTTTTCGATTTGATAGCCTTCTTCCAGATTGGCACTTGAAACGACTGGTTCAACTTCAAACGTTTTCGTCACTTTCTTTTCTATCGTGACTGTAACGGTTCCCGGATCGACTGAGGCAGTGACTGCACTGCTCAATCCGTTGACGCGAAGTTTTACTTCATGGGTGCCTTCTGATAAATTGGAAAGATCGGCGATCACTCGGAAACTTCGGGTATCTTCGTTCGCTTCAGAATTCAGCTGGATACGATTTGCACTTTTCAATTTAACTTTGACAGTTGGTTCATAGCCATGGATGTAATATTTTGAAGACTCATAGATCAAGTGTACCGGAACATTTGTCGCATCTTCTTCATAAGCTTCCGGCGTACTTGTCAGACTTGCTGTCAAATTATTATTCCCATTGACATTGAAAAACAAAACAAGACTGAACAGCAAAGCCAGCACTGCATATAACACACTGCCTTTTGATTCTTTAGAACTCATTTGCGTCCTCCTTTACTAGTGACACCGTCGATAAAGGATTGCAAAATATTTTTGCGGTTTTTCTCTTTTGTTTTTTCTTCTGGGACCAGTTCCCTCCGTAGAATAGCCAAATATTCTTCCTGTGTCAATCCTGCAAGCAATTCATTATTCAATGTGATGCTGACGTCCCCGGTCTCTTCAGATACCACTAAAGTTACCGCATCACTTACTTCACTGATTCCGACAGCGGCCCGATGGCGTGTTCCGAATTCTTTAGGTATCAGCATACTTTCAGAAAGCGGCAGATACGCAGAAGAAACCGCGATTTTTTCATTTTGAATAATCACCGCACCATCATGCAGCGGTGTATTAGGAATGAAGATATTGATCAGCAATTCTCCAGTAATATCCGCATCCAACGGTATCCCGGTCTCCACATATTCTTCCAAACCTGTATTCCGCTCGATAGCGATCAGTGCGCCGATTTTCCGTTTAGACATATATTGGACTGCCTTGTCCAATGCCAAGACCATTTTTTCGTCTTTTTTGCGTTCTTGCTTTGACGCTCGGAAAAACGAACTTCGCCCTAAATGTTCCAGCCCGCGACGAATTTCCGGCTGAAAGATCACGATCGCCGCGATCACCCCATAAGTAATGACTTGATTCATCAGCCATGATAGCGTATGGAGCCCCAGCATCTCCGCTAAAATCCGGATCACAATAAAAACAGCGACTCCCTTAAAGAGCTGGATCGCTTTTGTGCCTTGAACCAACTTGATCAATTTATAAATGATATACCATACTACTAAAACATCTAAAATGTTTATAAAAAATTTCAGCGAAAAAAAGTCCACCGAAAATAATTGTCTCCAATAATCAACATTAAATAATTCCCCGAAATCAAACATAGACAGCCTTCCTTTACTTAAGACTTTACAAAAATAAGTATACCACAGGTTGTCTTTCAAATTAGTGAAAAAAACCCTTTTCTTGCTATTTTCATAAAACTTTCAACTATCAAAGCGCACTTTCTGACAAGTTTCATGTTTCACCCTCCACAAACGACTTATTTTCAGTTATTTTGATATTCGAAAAAAATACGTCTGCCACTTTTTTCTTTGACGTTTTTTCGTTACACTAGTTATGGGGGGATCTATTATGGATATCACAGAAATCAATCGACTGGAAACAAATACCGATGTAGGCGTCATCATCGGAGATACAAACGCGCCAAAAGCGATCATCGAATTCGTCAATCTGCGCTGCCCTTATTGCCGCGAATGGTTCAAAAAATCAAAAGAGATCATCGATCAAGCTGTGAAAGATAAAAAAGCTTACCGTGTCATCAAACTTTTTGATAAAGAAAAAGAATCACTGCAACGAGGCAATGTCATGCATCGCTACGTCACAAAAGGAGATACAAAAAAAGCTTTTGCTGACATCACCCGTATCTATGAAACCCAAGATCAATGGGGCAATCTTGAATTAGAAGAAGTAGCCAAATTCGCTGAACAACAATTAAGTTTGGAAAACTATGAAGACAGCCTGACCACAGAAGCGATCATCGACGAAGCGGAACGGGCTAATATCCGCTTTGTGCCCACGATCATTATCGAGGATAAGATTTTTGATGAATCGGTGGATCTTGAAGACTTGAAACGCTATATCGAGAGCGAAAGCTGAAAACAAAAAACTGCAAGCGCTGAAACTGTCAAACATCTTTGTTTCACAGTTTCTTGCTTGCAGTTTTTTTAAGCTTTTTCCCGTAATCGTTCTGCAAATTCATTGATTTTGCGGATTCGATGGTTGATCCCTGATTTGGAGATCGCACCAGAGGGGATCATTTCCCCTAATTCTTTCAAACTGACCTCAGGATGTTCCAATCGCAATTCAGCGATTTCCTGTAATTTTTCCGGTAATGCCTGTAAACCGACATGTTGTTCGATAAATTGGATATTGTCGATTTGTTTAGAAGCGGCATCGATGGTTTTGTTCAGATTGGCTGTTTCACAATTCACCAAGCGATTCACAGAATTGCGCATATCCCGGACGATCCGAACATCTTCGAATTTCAGCATTGAGTTCGTAGCACCGATCAACGTCAAAAAATCAGCGATCTTTTCGGCTCCTTTGAGATAGGAAATATAGCCGTTGCGCCGCTCCAACATGCGGGCATTCAAATCATAGTAATTCAGCATATCGCAAATATCTTGGTTGTGCTCTTCATAAATAGAATAGATTTCTAAATGATAACGGCTGGTCTCTGGATTGTTCACCGAACCAGAAGCCATGAAAGCTCCCCGAAGATACGAACGCATTTTTTGCGCATTGCCCATGATTTCATCAGATACATGCGTATGGAACATCATGCCGTCCATGATGTCTAATTCATTCAGTACCCGCTGCGTATCTTGCTTCAAACGAACGATATAAACATTATTCTTCTTCAATTTCATTTTGCGCCGTACCAGCAATTCGCTGCGGACATTAAAGTGATCTTTTAACAGAGAATAGATTCGTCTGGCAATCGCAGCATTTTCAGTTTGAATGTTCAAGACGAATTGATGATTAGTCAAACTCAGTGAGCCATTCATTCGGATCAGTGCCGCTAATTCTGCTTTTGCGTGTTCCCGATGAACAGTCAAGCCTGTCAATTCCTTCTTGACATCTGCTGCAAATGACATTTTCTCTCCTCCTTTATTTTGCGCCGTATACGATACGCAATAATTCTTCGGCAACTTTTTCCCCGTCATGGAAAACGCCGCCGTCTTCTAGTTTCAAAAAGTCGGCAGAAACCACGCGACATTCTTCTTTTCGCAGTCCTTTAAAATCATGTTTGACCTGCACCAAGTATTCATCATAGATCAAGGGGTCCATATAGCCTTCAGGAACTTTCTCCGTGTTTACTAAAACAGTATCGATAAAGCGCCCTTCTAAATGCTTATGCAACACTCGTACATGATCAGCATCCGTAAAATGCTCGGTTTCCCCTTTTTGCGTCATGATATTGCAGATATAAACAGTTTCGGCTGAAGTCTCCATCAACGCTTTACCGATTTGACTGATCATCAGATTCGGCAAGATACTGGTAAATAAGCTGCCCGGTCCTAAAACGATCATATCGGCTTCCATAATGGTAGAAACAACTTTACGAGCCGCTTTCGGTTCATCATCGCCATGCTGATTACGGACAAAGACATGATCGATGGTCTTGCGATCCAATGCGATCTTTGATTCGCCGACAGCTTCGGTCCCATCTGTGAAAACTGCGTGCAGTACCAGCGGATCCTCGCTGGAAGGATAGATATGTCCATTCACGTGCATCATTTTAGACAATAATTGGATCGCTTCATACGTACTGCCCCGCATTTCAGAGATCGCCGCAATGATCAGATTTCCCAACGCATGATTGGCTAAAAACTTGTCTTCTTTTTTAAAACGATATTGAAAAATATCTGAATATAATTTTGGCATATCCGATAACGCCGCCAAAACATTTCGCAGATCTCCCGGCGGTGACATGGCGATGGACTCGCGGATCTCCCCGCTGCTGCCGCCATCATCAGCTACCGTCACAACTGCTGTGATGTCCACCCCTTGATTGCGCAGACTTCTTAAAATGACCGGCAAACCGGTCCCGCCGCCGACAACGACGATCTTCGGTTTGCGGATACGGTATGTTTTCATCTTCATGAACGATTCACCGTCTCTTTGCGCTTATCTTTGTCACGATGGGTGATATTTACTTTATAATTTTTTGAAAGTTCTTCACCGATCCGTTCGCTTAATGCGACTGAACGATGCTGTCCGCCTGTACAGCCGATAGCGATCGTCAAACTGCTTTTTCCTTCATGGACATACCCTGGCATGATCGCTTCCAATAAACCGATAAAGTGTTGATAAAACTCTTCCGTTTCACTAAAGGACATGACATAGTCGTAAACTTGTTTATCAAGACCGGTCAATGGGCGCAAGTCTGCGATGTAGTGAGGATTAGGTAAAAAGCGGACATCCATCACGATATCAGCATCGATTGGCAGACCATACTTGAATCCAAATGAAATGATCTCGATTCGGAAACCATGCTCATTTGAAGTTTTGAACTCGCTGTTGATTTTTTCTCTTAATTGTCGAGGTGTCAGTTTGGTAGTATCAATAATGATCGTCGCTTTTGGCTTGATATCTTCTAAGATCGCCCGTTCTTTGCGAATACCTTCTGTGATCAACCCATTCATCGCCAATGGATGCGCACGTCTCGTCTCTTTATAGCGAGAAACCAATTCCTCATCAGAAGCGTCTAAAAAGAGCATCTGTGTGTCAATAAAATTCGTATTTTCAATATCGATCAGCATATTTTCGATTTCTTCAAAGAAAGAACGTGATCGCAAGTCAACGACTAAAGCGATTTTGGTGATTTTTCCCGATTCTTTGATTAATTCCCAAAATTTCGGAACTAATGATGGCGGCATATTATCGATACAGAAAAAGCCCATATCCTCAAAGCTTTGGATCGCGACTGTTTTTCCAGCGCCGCTCATCCCTGTTATGATTACTAATTGCAGATTGTCTTGCATCATTGAAAACCCCTTTCAATGGTTAATAATGATCATTCGCTCTATTATAACATTCCGGGCGTGTCTTTGCACGGTTTTTTCAATCTAAGCATAAAAAGAACTGGAAAATCATCATGATTTCCCAGCTCTTTTTACGCTTTATTTATTTTTAGCGATTCATCACTCAACTTTGCGCGATCTTCTAACGCTCGTTCGATCGTCCGGTCCACCAAAATCGATTGCGCATCCACTACCGGATAAGGATTGTTTTCGGTAAATTCTTCCATTAATGAAAGTTCTGTACAACCTAGAACGATCCGTTCGCATTGATATTTTTCAACCGCTTCTTGTAAGATCTCAAAATACAATTCCTGATTCAAAAAATCATTTTCCTTGATATCTTGATAGATCAGATGATTGACCTTTTCTTGCAGTGCTCTGTCTGGGATCACCACATCAAATTCAGCATCTCTCAACTCTTTTTCATACACACCGGCCTTGACACTGCCTTCTGTTCCTAAAAAAGCAACTTTTCCTTTGATTTGCTGTCTCGTCAATTCACGAGCCGCTTCCCGAGGCATATGCAAGATCTCGATATCAGTGGCAGCTTGCAGTTCGTCAAAGAAATAATGAGCTGTATTACAAGTCAAGACAATAAAATTCGGCTGTAAGAGATTTTGTTTGGCAATATCATCCAGTAAAAAAGGCATTGGATTTTCGAGGGTTCTATCCAAGATATACGCTGTCCGGTCAGGAACCGTCGCATGATTAAACAATACATAATTCAGATAGTCTTGGTCTTTGTGAGCCACAGTACGCTGGTTCAGCAGACGAACGAAACTTTCAGTCGCCATCGTGCCCATCCCGCCTAAAATACTAAAAAAATTCTCCACAAGCTATCCTTCTTTCACGTTAAAATATTTTTTGAATCGCTTGATATAGTTATGGAACATGTACTGCATCAAAGCCCAGCGTTTGATCGATTGGTCTTTATTATAAAAGACTGTCGTTCCAAAGCGGCCTTCTTTTATCAGTTTCTCCGCAAATGCTTTGTCGGCATTGTCGCGGGCATATTTTCTGAAAATCTTCTTCGGAACTCCCAACCAAACTTTAGCGTTTGGCGATTTATTGGTCCCATATTCTGTTTCCCGGAAGACAGACGAGTAGACAAGATCTTCTGTGATATATTTGGCTAGATTGAATCCGTTCAGCGTAACGAAAAAGCTGCTTCTTCCTTGACGCAGATTGATCTCGAACAGTTTGTATTCACCGTCGCGTACATCATATTTCATATCAAAGTTCGCGAATCCTACATAATTGATCTTTGTCAAAAATTCTTTGATGGTTTGATAGATCTTTTCGTTATAATCAGGAACGATCACCACATAATTTCCTACAGAAGCAGGCGTTGGATCTTCCAATAAGGGGTGACCCAAGAACATCATGCGGACATTTCTGTCATGGTCGACATATGCGTTCAAAACTCGCATATTGCTGTCATCACCAGGGATAAAATCTTGCACGATCATTTCGCTAGTATAACCAGCTTGATACAAACGATCTAAAATCATATCAAATTCTGCCTGATTATCAATGATAAACGCTTTTTTACGTCCTTCAAAATGAACAGAAAGCCATTCTACGCTATTGGCAGGTTTTAACGCTACCGGAAAATCAAAAGGCAATGGTTGATTCAACTTGCCGTCAATCACCATTTCTTTTTTCACGATCAGCGTTTTTGGATATGGAAGCTGATATTCTTCACAGACTTCATAAAAACTTACTTTGTTGATCAATCGCTTGAACAATGAATAATCATTTGCCGCAAAAACATAATACGGAGCCAATTCCTCTTTATGTTGAGACAGCAATTCTGCATAGCCGTCCCCACAAGCGATCAATAAATATCTCTTAGATGGATCATTATAGGTGTTTTTCGCTAAATTCAATAATTCTTGAATAAATACCGGATCTTTGTCAAATCCTTCGATCACTTTCACATCGACGATTCTGCTGTAACGCGTTGGGGCAAGCTGATCTGAGGCATAGGCAATAGATGAGATTCCATACTCTTCGTGGAATGCTCGCGCCATACCATAAACATTCATATCACTGCCTAAAAGAATCGGAATAAAGCTGATTTGATCATTCATTTTACACACTCACTTCTACTAACGGATTCACTAAATAGTTCTCTTAAAATATACAACAGAACCATCATACCATAAAGAAAAAAGCAATCAAAGATAGAACTTCGATTGCTTTTTTCAATTTTGAACGGATAGAACTTATAGGACAGCAATTCAGCGACGGAACGCCGAATTACTCTCTTAGATGCATTCTATCGAAAGGATTTTCTTCTTACAAGCATTTGAAAGAACATTAAGAAAACTTTAAATTTTATTTCAAAACTTTTTTCAAATATTGTCCTGTATAGCTTTCCGGCACAGCCGCAATGGCTTCCGGTGTTCCTTCAGCGATGATTGTACCGCCCCCATCTCCGCCTTCTGGTCCTAAATCGATCACATGATCTGCTGATTTGATGACATCAAGATTATGTTCGATAACCAGAACTGTGTTACCAGCATCCGCCAACCGTTCCAATACTTTCAACAAGCGAGCGATATCGTCGGTGTGCAGACCCGTAGTCGGTTCGTCCAAGATATAAAAACTCTTACCGTTCGAGCTCTTATGAAGTTCACTGGCTAGTTTCATCCGTTGTGCTTCACCGCCGGATAAAGTTGTCGCCGGTTGTCCTAATGTCACATAGCCCAGCCCTACATCAACGATCGTTTGCAGTTTGCGATGGATCTTAGGGATATGTTGGAAAAATTCCACCGCATCTTCTACAGTCATTTCTAAAATCTCAGCGATATTCTTTCCTTTGTAATGTACCTCTAACGTTTCTGAGTTATAACGTTTGCCATGACAAACTTCACAAGGCACATACACATCTGGCAGAAAATGCATCTCGATTTTGATGATCCCATCGCCTTTGCAGGCTTCACAGCGTCCGCCTTTCACATTGAAACTGAAACGGCCTTTTTTGTAACCGCGCATCTTCGCTTCATTGGTTTTCGCGAAAAGATCACGAATATCATCAAAAACGCTGGTATATGTCGCTGGATTGCTTCGCGGTGTCCGGCCGATCGGACTTTGATCGATATCAACGATTTTTTCGATTTTTTCATAACCAGTCAAGGTTTTGAATTTTCCTGGTTTATTGGAATTTCGATTGATTTTTTGCGCCAATGCTTTTTTCAAGATCTCATTGACTAATGTCGATTTACCTGAACCTGAAACGCCTGTTACAGCGATGAACTTTCCAAGCGGAAATTCTACACTCACATTTTTCAAGTTGTTTTCACTGGCACCGGTGATTTTGACTTTTTCTCCCGTTCCTTGTCGACGTTCTGTCGGTACAGGGATCACTTTTTTTCCTGACAGATATTGTCCAGTCAAAGATTTTTTATTTTTCGCCACTTGTGCTGGTGTTCCTGCCGCTACGATCTCGCCGCCTTCTTGTCCAGCCCCTGGACCCACATCGATCAGGTAATCCGCCGCACGCATCGTATCTTCGTCATGTTCTACCACGATCAGCGTATTTCCAAGATCCCGCATTTTCCGCAAAGAGTCTAACAAACGATCATTATCTCTTTGATGGAGCCCGATAGAAGGTTCATCCAAGATATACAACACACCGGAAAGATTTGAACCGATCTGCGTAGCCAAACGGATCCGCTGCGCTTCGCCCCCGGACAATGTTCCCGCTGCTCGGCTCAATGTCAGATAATCCAGACCCACGTTTCGCAAAAAGCTCAAGCGGTCATTGATTTCTTTTAAAATCGGTGTTGCGATGACTTGTTCGGTCTCTGACAGATTCACTGTTTCAAAGAAATCCAAACTATTATTGATAGCCAATTCGCTGATTTGTCCGATATTTGTTCCATTGATTTGAACAGACAATGCTTGTGGGTTCAAACGGTATCCATGACACGCTTGACAGGTCAGTTCAGTCATATACAAACGCATTTGGTCCCGCGTAAAATCACTATTCGTTTCATGGTAGCGGCGTTTGATATTGGTCAGCACTCCTTCGAATGCGACTTCTACATCTCGTACACCGCCAAAATCATTTTCATAATGAAAATGGAAACTTTCACCATTAGAACCGTTCAATATAATCGCTTGATGTTCTTCTGGTAATTCTTCAAACGGTGTATCCATATCGATACCAAAGCTGTCACAAGCTTGTTCCAGCATTTGAGGATAATACTGCGAACTGATGGGATTCCAAGGAACGATCGCTCCTTGGCGCAGTGTTTTCGTTGGATCAGGAATGACTAGATCCACATCGACTTCCAATTTGACCCCTAAACCGTCACATTCCGGACAAGCGCCAAAGGGAGCATTGAATGAGAACAGACGGGGTTCAAGTTCGCCTACTGTAAATCCGCAATAAGGACATGAATAGTGTTCACTAAACAGCATTTCATCTTGTCCGATCACATCGACCACCGCATAGCCTTCCGCAAGTCGCAACGAAGCTTCGAATGAGTCGAACAGACGAGAACGGATTCCTTCTTTGACGACGATCCGGTCGATCACGATACTGATTTCATGCTTTTTATTTTTTTCCAACTCAGGCACTTCTGAAATATCATAGATTTCGCCATCGACACGTACTCGGACATAGCCTTCTCGTTGGATTCGTTCAAAGACTTTTTTGTGTTGTCCCTTTTTTTGATAGACGATCGGTGCCAAGATCTGGATCTTCGTCCGTTCAGGCAGCTGCAACACTTCATCTACCATTTGTTCTACTGATTGACTAGTGATCTCGATATGATCGTTAGGACAGATAGGATGGCCGACACGAGCATAAAGCAGACGGAGATAGTCATTGATCTCCGTCACGGTACCGACTGTGGAACGAGGGTTTTTGCTGGTAGTCTTTTGGTCGATAGAGATCGCCGGACTTAATCCGTCGATACTGTCGACATCCGGTTTATCCATTTGACCTAAAAATTGCCGCGCATAGGCTGACAGACTTTCAACATATCGCCGTTGTCCTTCAGCATATAATGTATCAAATGCCAACGAGCTTTTCCCTGAACCGGATAATCCCGTCACTACAACTAATTTATCACGAGGGATCGTTACATCGATATTTTTCAGATTATGGGCACGCGCACCATGAATCACGATCTTGTCATTTGCCATGTTTGTCCTCCTATTCAGACGCCTTTAATTCTAAAATCGTATCCCGTAAAGTCGCGGCTGTTTCAAAGTCTAACGCTTTTGCCGCTTCTTTCATTTCTTTTTCTAATTTAATAAGTAAAATATCTTTTTCTTCTTTCGTCAAGTCATCATAAGTCGCAGTTTCATAAGTTTCGCCTTCTTCTGCTACCTTGGTGATGGAAATCAAATCGCGGATCTCTTTGATGATGGTCTTCGGTACGATTCCATGTTCTTCATTATATTTTTCTTGGATCGAACGACGACGCGCTGTTTCATCTATCGCCCGCTGCATCGAATCCGTCACTTTATCGGCGTACATGATTACTTTCCCGTCTGAATTACGAGCGGCACGACCGATCGTTTGTACTAAGGAACGTTCACTCCGTAAAAAGCCTTCTTTATCTGCATCAAGGATCGCCACTAGAGAAACTTCCGGAACATCCAGACCTTCCCGAAGCAAGTTGATCCCAACAAGCACATCAAATTCCCCTAAACGAAGATCGCGAATGATCTCTGTTCGTTCCAATGTTTTGATATCACTGTGCAGATATTTTACTTTGATTCCTAATTCTTTGAAGTAATCGGTCAAATCTTCGGACATTTTTTTCGTCAAGGTAGTCACAAAGACCCGCTGATCTTTTTCTACTCGATCATTGATTTCCCCTACCAGATCATCGATTTGTCCCATGATCGGCCGAACTTCAATAACAGGATCCAGCAATCCGGTCGGTCGAATGATTTGTTGAACAACAGTATCCGTCTGTTCTGCTTCATAAGGACCTGGTGTTGCTGATACATAGACGATCTGATTGACATGTTCTTCAAATTCTTCTAACCGTAATGGGCGGTTATCCAACGCTGACGGCAAACGAAAACCGTAATCTACCAGCATTTGTTTGCGGGCACGGTCGCCATTATACATCCCACGGATCTGAGGCATGGTCACGTGAGATTCATCTACTACTAATAAGAAGTCATCTGGAAAGAAGTCCAGCAATGTATACGGCGGCTCGCCTTCTTTACGTCCATCCATATGACGAGAATAGTTTTCGATCCCTGACGTATACCCCATCTCTCGCAACATCTCTAAATCATAATTCGTACGTTGTTCTAAACGTTGAGCTTCTAATAATTTATTTTCACTGCGCAAAACTTCCAGACGGTCTTCAAGTTCCGCTTTAATAGAAGCAATCGCATGTTCTAAGTAATCTTCATTCGTAACAAAGTGTGTTGCCGGGAAGATCGAAACATGTTCTGTTTCTGCTAAGATCTCTCCAGTCAACGCATCGACTTCACGGATTCGTTCGATCTCATCGCCGAAAAATTCCACACGCAAAGCCCGTTCATCACGAGATGCCGGAAAAATCTCCACAACATCACCACGGACACGAAAACGCCCCCGCTGAAAATCAATATCATTGCGTTCAAATTGGATATCGATCAAACTGCGCAACAGCTGATCACGAGAAATCTCCATCCCTACCCGTAATGAAACGACTTGTTTTTGGTATTCGATAGGTGAACCCAAACCAAAAATACACGACACAGAAGCCACCACGATTACATCGTTTCGCTCAAGTAAAGCGCTAGTAGCCGAGTGGCGTAATTTATCGATTTCATCATTGATACTGGAGTCTTTCTCGATATAAGTATCACTGGAAGGCACATACGCTTCCGGTTGATAATAATCATAGTAACTGACAAAATATTCTACGGCATTATTCGGAAAAAACTCCTTAAACTCACCGTATAACTGCCCAGCAAGGGTCTTATTATGAGCAATGATCAATGTAGGTTTATTGACTTCTTTGATCAAATTAGAGATCGTATAAGTCTTCCCGGTACCAGTCGCACCCAGCAATATCTGTGCTTTCTTGCCGCCCACTACCCCTTTTACCAATTGATTGATCGCTTCAGGCTGATCTCCTGCCGGTTGATATTTGGAAACTAATTCAAATTTATGGGAGGTCTCTCTCTCAATCATCTAATATCCTCCTTTATACATAACCTGTATTCAGTATAACAAAAAGAAAGGAAAACAGTCCGCATTCCTTACTGAGCTATTATACCATAGCGAACATACTTTCGCTAGTTTTCTGTTTCTCGGACTTTTGCGCATGTTACTAAACATAACATAAGATGTTATAAGAATACGTTTTTTTCTATTTTTTTCGCTAATCTTCTTGTTTCCATTCCTCTTTCACTTTATAATATCCTTATGTCTAAAAAAACAGGAGGTTATAAAATGAAAAAACGAACACTTCTGCTTACATTAGCAGCCGTAATGGTAGGTCTTTTTACACTGGGAGTACCGCGTTCAGCAGAAGCTGCTGACACAATGAAAAAAATCGAGCCTCAAAAAGAGCAGTACATTATCGCTAGCGATTCGGCTTTTGCTCCTTTTGAATACAAAAACGAGGACAATGAATACGTAGGTATCGATGTCGACTTGATGAATCGCGCAGCAGAGATGCAAGGCTTCAATATCAAATTTAATTTCATCGGATTTTCCGGTGCCCTGCAAGCTATCGAAGGAAACCAAGCAGATGGGATGATCGCCGGTATGACCATTACTGACGAACGTAAAAAATCATTCGACTTTTCAGATCCTTATTTCCAAAGCGGAATCCAAATCGCTGTGAAAGAAGGAAATGATACCATTAAATCTTATGAAGACTTAGATGGTAAGAGAGTCGGCGCGAAAATCGGAACTGAAAGTGCAGATTTTCTAGAAGCCAATAAAGAAAAATACGGCTATACCATCAAGCTTTATGACGCAGCTGATCAATTATACGAAGCAGTCAGAGGCGGTCAGATCGACGCCATGATGGATGACTATCCGGTCATCGGTTACGCTATTAACAACGGTCAAAAGTTAGCGACCCCTATCGAGCGGGAATCTGGCGGAGAATATGGTTTCGCAGTAAAAAAAGGACAAAATCCTGAATTATTGGAAATGTTCAATGAAGCGATCAAAGAAATGAAACGTACAGGTGAGTACGATAAGATCGTTGACAAATATATCTCCCAAACACCAACCGAAAGCAAGAAAGATGAGTCAACGATCGGCGGCTTATTGGAAAACAACTGGAAAGTCTTATTAGACGGACTCGTTAAAACCATCGCACTTGCATTGCTTTCATTCGCTCTGGCATTGGTGATCGGTATTATCTTTGGATTATTCAGCGTTGCACCGATTCGCGCATTGCGGACTTTCTCTTCTATATATGTAGATATTATCCGCGGAATCCCGATGATGGTGTTGGCGTTCTTCATCTTCTTCGGATTATCTGACGCGATCGGTATCACGATCCCTGACTTTGCCGCCGGTGTCATCACATTGACCCTTAACGCCAGTGCATATATCGCAGAAATCGTCCGCGGCGGGATCAATGCCGTACCAGTCGGACAAATGGAAGCTTCCCGCAGTTTAGGGCTGCCATATACAAGAACCATGCAAAAAATCATTCTACCGCAAGCAATCAAGATCATGATTCCTTCTTTTGTCAACCAATTCGTTATCTCATTAAAAGATACAACGATCATTTCGGTCATCGGTGTGGTAGAATTGCTGCAAACAGGGAAGATCATCGTTGCCCGGACTTCTCAAAGTACCAATGTCTACTTGATCATCGCTATCATCTATCTGATCGTGATCACAGCATTGACAAAATTAGCCAAAGTTTTAGAAAAGAAGGTGAAATAAGATGGCTGAAAAAATCTTAGTTGAAAATCTCGTAAAAAAATACGGTGACAACACTGTTTTAAACGACATCAGCATCTCTATCCAAGAAGGCGACGTGGTTTGTGTCATCGGCCCTTCAGGTTCTGGTAAAAGTACGTTTCTGCGCTGTCTGAACCGTTTAGAGGAACCAACAAGCGGCGATATCATCATCGATGGCGCTCACTTGATGGATAAAAGCACCAACATCAATTTGGTTCGTCAGCACATCGGGATGGTTTTCCAACATTTTAACTTGTTCCCGCATTTGACTGTCTTGGAAAATATCATCTTGGCTCCTACAGACTTGAAAAAAGCGTCTCGTAAAGAAGCTGAAGAAAAAGCAATGAAACTATTGGAAACAGTCGGTTTGGCTGATAAAAAAGATATGTACCCTGATAACCTATCCGGCGGACAAAAACAACGGGTGGCGATCGCCCGCGCATTAGCAATGAATCCGGACATCATGCTTTTTGATGAACCGACTTCCGCTTTGGATCCGGAAATGGTCGGCGACGTACTGAATGTTATGAAAAAATTGGCAAAACAAGGAATGACCATGGTCATCGTTACTCATGAAATGGGCTTTGCCAAAGAAGTTGCCAATCGCGTGCTTTTCTGCGACGAAGGAAAATTCTTAGAAGATGGCAAACCTGAAGAGATCTTCAATAATCCTAAAAATGAACGTACGAAAGATTTCTTGAACAAAGTATTGAATATCTGATCATGAAAAATAGCCATCAAAAAACCAGCGAAGTTGATTCTTCGCTGGTTTTTTGATTAAACGAACTGTTACGATCTGTCGATGTCAGTCCTATTTTTTCTTACCGGTAAATGCATCTTTCATTTTATCGAAAAAACCTTCCGGCTGCTGTTCATTGATTTTATTGCCGCTGACTTCCGCGAATTTGCGCAACGCGTATTTTTGTTCATCCGATAGATTCCGCGGTGTAATGATTTTGACACGAACTTGTTGGTCGCCGTTACCGCCGCCTCGCAAACGAGGTGCGCCTTTTCCGCGCAAACGGAAGTTGGTTCCTGTTTGTGTACCGGCAGGAACTTTCAATTTTACATCACCATGAACAGTCGGTACATTGACTTCATCCCCTAATGCCGCTTGGACAAAATTCAATGGCAATTCGTAATAGATCTCCGCGCCATCGCGATCAAAAATGTCGCTTTCTTCAACACGGAAAATCACGTACAGATCACCGTAAGGTCCGCCGTTCATCCCAGCTTCTCCTTGATCTGCCAAACGCATTTGTTGACCGTCTTCGACACCAGCAGGAACTTTAACTTTCACTTCATGGGCTTTCTTTTCGTGACCGGAACCTTGACAAGTAGGACATGGTTCTTTGATTTCTTTCCCTGTTCCGTGACATACATCACATGTTTGGCGACTCATCACTCGTCCAAGTGGTGTTTGGCGTTCAACATTGATGGTACCAGAACCGTGGCATTTATGACAGGTCACAGGCTGTGTTCCAGGTTTTGCGCCGTTACCGCCGCAAGTATGACAAGTTTCTTCGCGATTATACTTGATATTTTTTTCAACACCGAAAATCGCTTCTTCAAATTTCAATTGGATGGTATATTGCAGATCCGCGCCCTGACGAGGTGCGTTCGGATCAACAGAACGACCTCCGCCGCCGCCAAAAAAGGATTCAAAGATATCCTCAAAGCCGCCAAAGCCACCGCCAGAAAAGCCACCATAACCGCCGCCACCGAATCCGCCGGCACCGCCGTAATTAGGATCTGTTCCAGCATGTCCATATTGATCGTAAGCCGCTCTTTTTTGCGGGTCGCTTAAGATTTCATATGCTTCAGAAATCTCTTTGAATTTCGTTTCAGCATCTGGTTCTTTATTGATATCCGGGTGATATTTTTTGGAAAGCTTGCGGTATGCCTTTTTAATTTCATCATCCGAAGCTCCTTTTTGTAATCCTAGGACTTCGTAATAATCACGTTTTGTTGCCATAGGCTTCCCTCCACATTTCTTGTTTTAGCTACACTCGTGTATTTTATCATATTTCTTAAACAAGCTACATCTTTCTTAAATAAATCATAAGAAAAAGCCAAAGGATGACTTTGGCTTTTTCCTAGCGAGTTACTTATTTGTCATCGCCGTCTACTTCTTCGAAATCAGCATCAACGACATCATCCGCGCCGCCTTGTGCTGCGTTTGGATCTTGTTGAGCTTGTTGTTGTGCTGCTTGTTCGTACAATTTCACTGTCAAGTTTTGGACGATTTCGTTCAATGCGTCACGTTTCGTCTTCATTTCTTCAATGTTGTTCGCTTCAACAGCTGCTTTCAATTCGTCGCGTGCATCTTCCGCTTTCTTCACTTCGTCTGCATCAACTTTTCCTTCTAATTCTTTCAATGTTTTATCGACGGTGAATAACAATGCATCTACATCATTGCGAAGATCGACTTCTTCTTTGCGAGCTTTATCGGCTTCAGCATTTGCTTCAGCGTCTTTCACCATGCGTTCGATTTCTTCGTCTGATAAACCTGAAGAAGATTTGATTGTGATTTTTTGTTCTTTTTGTGTTCCCAAATCTTTTGCGGAAACATTTACGATACCATTTTTATCGATATCGAATGTTACTTCGATTTGTGGAATACCACGAGGTGCTGGTGGGATATCCGTTAATTGGAATCTTCCTAGTGTTTTGTTGTCAGCAGCCATTGGACGTTCCCCTTGCAGTACGTGGATATCCACTGCTGGTTGGTTGTCTGCTGCAGTTGAGAAGACTTGTGATTTACTTGTTGGGATCGTTGTGTTGCGATCGATCAATTTAGTAAATACGCCGCCCATTGTTTCGATACCTAGTGATAACGGTGTTACGTCAAGCAAGACCACGTCTTTCACGTCACCAGTGATAACGCCACCTTGGATCGCCGCACCCATTGCAACAACTTCATCAGGGTTTACAGATTTGTTTGGTTCTTTGCCTGTTTCTTTACGTACTGCTTCAACAACAGCAGGAATACGTGTTGAACCGCCGACTAAGATCACTTCATCGATTTCTGATTGTGACAATCCAGCATCTTTCAATGCTTGACGTACAGGAACTTTCGTACGTTCTACCAGGTCACTAGTCAATTCGTCAAATTTCGCACGAGTCAATGTCATTTCCAAGTGCAATGGACCAGCATCGCCGGCAGTGATAAATGGCAAGCTGATTTGTGTGCTTGTTACACCGGATAAATCTTTTTTCGCTTTTTCAGCGGCATCTTTCAAACGTTGCAATGCCATTTTGTCTGAGCTCAAATCGATTCCGTTTTCTTTTTTGAATTCTGCTACCATGTGATCGATGATTTTGTTATCGAAATCATCCCCACCTAGATGGTTATCACCGGCAGTTGACAATACATCGAATACGCCATCGCCTAATTCAAGGATCGATACGTCGAAAGTACCGCCGCCTAAGTCGAATACTAAGATTTTTTCGTCTTTATCGGTTTTATCCAAACCATAAGCCAATGCAGCGGCTGTTGGTTCGTTAACGATCCGTTCTACTTCTAAACCAGCGATTTTACCAGCGTCTTTTGTTGCTTGACGTTGCGCATCGTTGAAGTATGCAGGTACAGTGATGACTGCTTTGTCTACTTTTTCACCTAAATAGTCTTCTGCAAAACCTTTGATGTATTGCAAGACCATAGCTGAGATTTCTTGCGGTGTATAAGATTTGCCTTCCGCTTCAACTTTGTAACCAGCTTCTCCCATGTGACGTTTGATAGAAGAAATTGTATTTGGGTTGGTTACTGCTTGACGTTTTGCAACTTCACCGACTTGGATCTCACCGTTTTTGAAAGAAACAACAGATGGTGTTGTACGGTTTCCTTCTGGGTTTGCAATAATTTTTGCTTCGCCGCCTTCAAGGACAGCAACAGCAGAGTTTGTTGTACCTAAGTCAATACCAATGATTTTACTCATGTAAAAACACTCCTTAATATTTGTCTTTTATTATTATTGTGCCACGATGACCATACTTGGTCGAAGCACACGATCATGCAATTTATAGCCTTTTTGCAACACTTCCACAACTGTATCAGCCGGAAATTCTTCTGTTGCAGGAACTGTTTGAACTGCTTGATGCAGATTAGGATCGAAGGTTTCGCCGGAAGCCGGGATCTCTTCGACATTTTCTTCCTTCAAAGCAAAGCGCAGGCCGTCCAAGACCATTTCAACGCCTTTTTTCAAGCTGGCGCCTTGTTCATCAGAAACTTCTGTCGCCAATGCTCGTTCTAGATTATCGATAGCCGGCAACAATTTTTTCGCTAAATCTTGAGAACGGTATTTTTGTAATTGTTCCCGTTCATTACGATTACGAGTAGTGATATTTGCGATTTCTGCGCGAGCCCGCAAATATTGGTCTTCCAACTCATCGATTTTCGCTTGCATTTTTTCTGTTTCTGTTAATTCAGCAGGTGTTTCTTCTGATTGCTCTGCGTTTTCCGCAGATTCAACATCTGTTTCTGCTGATTTTGTTTCTTTCAATTCTTCATCTTTCTGCATTTCTTCAGACACTTGACCAACTTCCTTTCTCTATAAATATTTCAGATATCCGCTTTTATCTTCCGCTAGTTATAAGAATCCAACGAACGATAATACTCAGCTAATTTCGAAGCAAGTTCACGACGAAAAACGTCGATCAGCGCAAACATCTTTGAGTATGGCATATTAGTAGGACCTAAAAGAGCGATCGTTCCTTGCCCATGTCCTGTGATCTCATAATTGGCTTGAACCAGACTCATGTTTTGCAACAATTCGATCCCTAATTCATTACCAATCCGAATTCGGATATCCTCATCAGAAGGTACCAACAATTGCGTCAATTCTTCTGGATCTTTCATAAATGAATAGATCGTTTTGAATTGATCCACATCCGTCGTCGGCCCAAAATCCAGGACATTCATGCGACCGCCTACGAATATCTTTTCTTCAAACGCATTTCCTAATAACGAATCGAACAAATCTAAGATTCCTTCTGTCGTTTGGAAATACTTATGCAAAATCATAGGGATCTCGGTTCTCAAACGATGATAGACGGTGATCAATGACTCGCCGATCAACTTATCGTTGATGATCCGAACCATTTTCTCTAAATCTTCACCGCTAACTGTACGGGGAATCGTAAACACTTGGCTTTCAACATTTCCTTTATCGGTAACGATAAGGGCGATGATTTGCCGTTCATTCAACGGCACGATCCGAAAACCAGTCAAACGTCTTTCCTTCATATCAGGACCTAAAGACAATGCTGTATAGCTGGTCAGACTCGACAAAATATCTGCAGACTGCTGAATGATCTCATTGATCTCATGAAATTCTCTGCCAAAAGACTGACGAATCATCTGCATATCTGTCTGCTCCACTTGTGCCGGCGTCAACAGAAAATCAACATAATAACGATAGCCGTTCATTGATGGAACCCGTCCAGATGACGAATGCGTTTTTTGCAGAAAGCCGTATTCTTCTAGTGCTTTCATTTCATTACGGATCGTCGCCGAACTGGCGTTGATTCCTTCTTCCATCAATTTTTTGGAACCCACCGGTTGGCCTGTTTGTGTGTAATTTTGAATGATGAGACGCAGAATGTCTTGCTGCCTTTGTGTCAACATAATCTATCACCTCTCATTAGCACTCTTTCCTTTTAAGTGCTAACACGATTATAAATATATCATATTCTGCATATTTGTCAAGAATTTTCCACCCATTTTTAGCACTCTTGCATCGAGAGTGCTAATTATTTTGAAAATACGTTCCTATCTAATAAATAGTAAAAAAAGACCCCATTTAAGAGTCTTTTAATAGAAATTTTTCAAATACTTCATTCCCGATGAACAGCCCCGTATCTGTCAAACGGATAGCGTCTTCTTCTTCCAACAACCAGCCTTTTTGTTTCAGCTCAGGCAGGACAGCGCCATAGACTGTTTGAAAATCTACACCGAATTTTTCTTTGAATACTCGTTTTGAGATACCCGCGATTTTCCGGAGACCCAAAAACATTTCTTCTTCCATTTGATTTTGTTTTGTCAGAAATTCTTCTTCATAAGCAGGCAGTTTGTTTTCCCGCAACGGTTTAAGATAATGCTGGATCGGTCCATAGTTTTTATAGCGGCGATCGCCAAGATACCCGCTCGCGCCGGCACCAAAGCCAAAATAATTTTCATTGTTCCAATAAATCAGATTATGTTGTGATTCTTTGCCTGACAACGCAAAATTACTGATCTCATATTGATGACGTCCGTGCTTTTCCATCTGTTCGATGGCTTCTTCAAACATCTGACTCTCTACTTCCTGATCCGGCAATTCGATTCTTCCTTGCCGTACCCAGTTCATGAACATCGTTTTATTTTCCAGAATCAACGAATACATGGAATAATGAGGCAAATCCAAATCCAGCGCCCGTTTCAGTGTATCTCGAAAACTTTCCAGAGATTGACCCGGCAAAGCATAGATCAAATCGATAGACACATTGTCAAATTGCTCTTTTCGCAACAATTCGATGGTTTGGTAAACATCTTCCGCGGAATGCTTGCGACCGATTTTTTTCAATAACCGATTATCGAAAGTCTGAACCCCCATCGACAAACGGTCAATATCATAATTTTTCATCACTTGCAGTTTTTCTTTCGTCAAATCACCAGGGTTTGCTTCAATAGTAAATTCTTTGACTGTCTCCATCGGAAAGTACTCTGTCACACCCGCCAATAAACAATCCAGTTGTTTGGCAGACAATGAAGTTGGCGTACCACCGCCGATATAAATGGTTTTTGCTTCTGTAATTGGTTGCTGCGCCAATCCCAGTTGGATCTCCCGCAACAGCATCTCGATATATTCGTCCACCGGTTGCCCTTCTAAAAACACTTTATTGAAATCACAGTAATAACAAATGTGTTCACAAAACGGGATGTGGAGATAGGCAGAGATACTCTTGCCTATTGATTGTGTTGATTCATTCATTGCTTCATGTGCTCCTCACGTTAGCTAGAATATTCTTATATAAGCATACTATACGTATCTGCTGAACAAATCTACTAAAAAATCCAAGAATTACCTTCTTGGATCTTTTTTTAAGTATTCTATTATCTCCCTACTATGAAAATAGCCTAACTTTTTACTCAGGACTTTTCAGTCAATCGATTATATTTACCTAATGTAAGAAAAACAAAAAGCAGTAATAATCCAATCAGCCACGCACTGGCAACACGCAAATCATTTAGAGAAACATCGTTCATCAGCAAGCCGCGGATTGTTTCTGTAATAGGTGTGAAGGGAGATACTTCCGCAAAATTGCGCAATACTTTTGGAAGTGTCTCTAACGGAACAAACCCGCTGCTCAGGTAAGGCGCAAAAAGCAAAAACATTGGAAAAGCCGCCGCGGCCTCGGTCCCCACAGATAGCCCAATAAAAAAACTGATCCAGACGAGAGCCGCAGATGCCAGCAATACAAACAAACTCAATACTAATTCTTCAAGAATATTCATTACTTCTTTCATTGTTTTTTTGTCTATATGCTCAAAAGCTTCATCTAAATAAAATAATCTTGGCACTAGAGATTACAGCAGCAATAAATGCAAGTTTCTACTTGTTTCCCTGAGACAAATTTTTAATCAGAGACGTTAAATATGGATTCATATCCAACAAGTTTAAAAAGGCTTCCATTTGTTGCTCACTGTGCTCTGACTTATAGAAATATGCAATATAGTGTAAATATTCCATCGGTTTTAGGTACAGATACCCAAAAATTGATCGTCAATAAACACTATATCTCTTATTTTTGCTATATTAAAATCACATTCCATAAATTGTATTGAAGAAGAAACATAATTTATTTAAGCATTTAAAGCCTTAAATAAGGTAGTTTTCTCAATGCCATTATTACCTTCTATTTCTATCTTTAACATATTTTTCTCCTACTCTATAAAAAAAATTATATGGATAAATAATTTGCTATAAGAGCAATAATTGCCACTATAGCTATAACTATGAAAAAATACATAAAATATAGATATTTTTTTATCCTTTCTTTTTTATACATTGAATAAAATTTTAGAGATTGATGAATATCGAATAAAAGAATAATTCCTAAATATAGATAATTAAAATTTCTAATCATATTAAAACCCTCCACATATATATTTGTTTAATTATTATAAATGCTATGAAAGTTAGCTGAAAAAGAAAGAGTACCATGTATATATTAAACCTTATATTTATTGTATATGCGCCAAAAATCACTAATAGTAATACAAAACATGAAAAAAATAAATCGTTTCAAATTTAACGTCTAGTAGCAAATTATTCCTGTTAGCTGCAATAACATACGGAATATTCAAAAGTTTAAATTCTGATATAGTTACATTTCATTCAATTACTATTTGATAGATTAGTCTACACAGAAATATCTATTCTAGAATGGTACTTCAAAAATTCACCTCTAAATCAATTAGTCTGGAATATATGTGAATACCTTAACAATAAGTTAAACTCAGTAGTTATTATCATTTTGACGGAAGCACTTTGAAACGGGATAAAAACATGTACAAATTCCTTGTTTGTAGAGATTTTTATTACTTACCTAATTTCCATAGCTTCTATTAAATAATTATCTACTTTTTTATCAAAAAAACCTCAATATTTATAAATATTATAACTAACGTAATATAGAAATGCTAATTAATATTTGTTAATCTGCCTCGTTTTCTTCCATAATGAACAAGTCCAATTACAATATTTATTACACCTAAATACATATTTATATTTTTAGTTAATCTTTTTATCATACAAATACCTCTTCACCGAACTTGTGATAAGCATTGAACCAAACCTGTACCTGCTTTTTTGATTTCACTCCATATTTTTTCGATAAATACGATGTTCCTGCTTTTCCTTCAAGATATTCTTGAAGGATTTTCAGTCTGAATTCAAAACTATATTTTGCCATAAAAATACCGACCCCCAAAAGTTAGACCAAAAATCTAACTTCTGGAGGTCGGTAAATTAACTTCTTGGATATTTTTTAAGTATTCTATTATCTCCCTACTATGATAATAGCTCAACTTTTTATTCAGGACTTTTCAGTCAATCGATTATATTTACCTAATGTAAGAAAAACAAAAAGCAGTAATAATCCAATCAGCCATGCACTTGCAACACGCAAATCATTTAGAGAAACATCGTTCATCAGCAAGCCGCGGATCGTTTCTGTGATAGGTGTGAAGGGAGATACTTCCGCAAAGTTGCGCAATACTTTCGGAAGAGTCTCTAACGGAACAAACCCACTGCTCAGGTAAGGCGCAAAAAGTAAAAACATTGGAAAAGCCGCCGCGGCCTCGGTCCCCACAGATAGCCCAATAAAAAAACTGATCCAGACGAGAGCGGCAGATGCCAACAATACAAACAAACCCAATACTAATCCATTAGATAAAGTCAGTTCTGGACTGAAACCTAGTAAGATCCCTACTGCGATCACTAAAAATACCGAGAACAGACTTTTTAACAAATAGATCGTTTGCTCTCCCCACAAAACTGAAGATTGTGTGATCGCCATCGTTTTAAAGCGATTCAAGATCCCCCGTTGCTTCATCGTGGATATTGTAACAGCAGCTCCAGCCGAGACTTGCCCAAGCCCTAAAACGATGATCCCCGGTACGATATAATCGATATAGTTTCCAGAAGCATCAATCGCACCGCCAAAAATATAAACAAAAGATAGTAAGATCATAACTGGTAGAACGGCCGTTGTAATCAATCCATCAAGATTACGGGAGTTCATTTTCCAGCTTCTTTTACTCATTATCGTCAAATCATGAAACCACTGCATGATTTCCCCTCCTTGTTAATTCCAAATATACATCTTCCAATGTCGGCTCCACCAACTGGATATCTTCGATCGCGATTCCAGCGGATGTCAGATTCGTGAAAATCGAAGATACTTTTTTAACTTTTTCAATAACAGGAATTTCTAATCTGTTTTCTGACAGCTCTTCCAAATGTTCTACTGCAAGGATTTTTTTGGCAGATTCCAATATATTTTTATCAGCAAATTTAAGCTGTATCTTGCTTTCCGGCAAACTTTTTTTCAACGTATCAACAGAACCTTCTGCAATAACTTTTCCTTGATTCATGATCGTTACGAAATCAGCCAAAACTTCAGCTTCCTCAAGATATTGAGTGGTTAAAAAAATCGTCATCCCTGAATCTTTTGCTAATTGATCGATCATTTCCCAAATGCGGCGGCGATTAGCAGGATCGATCCCGGTCGTCGGTTCATCTAAAAACAAAATCTTCGGATCCCCCAACAAACTGACTGCGATATCCAATCGGCGTTTCATTCCTCCTGAATAATTCGTAACTTTTTTATCGGCTGCTGCCTCTAATTCAAATTGTTTAAGAAGCTCAAGTGCCTTTGCTTTTGCTGCTTTTCTCGATAACGAATGAAGCTGTCCCAAAATCTCCAAATTTTCTCTGCCGGTCAGCTCCTCATCTAGCGCCGCGAACTGTCCGGTTACACTGATTTGCTTGCGGATACTTCTTTTTGCAGCCGCTGTTCCGTTATACAGTATTTCTCCTGATGTGGGTGTTAACAGTGTCGTCAACAAATGGATCGTCGTTGTTTTTCCAGCACCGTTTTCGCCTAATAATGCAAAAATCTTCCCGGATTCTACCTTGAAAGAGACTTGATTGACGGCTGGATATTGCCCGAATGTTTTTGTTAAATTCTTAACTTCAATTGCGTAAGTCATCGTTTTCCCTCTTTTCTTTATAATGAATGAACATATATTCATTATAAATCCAAAAAAATAATTGTCAATGGAAACTTCTTGCCATTGACAATTATTTACCTTACTTAATCAAAAAACGCAGAAATAGTTTTGTATCCGGTGATCGGTATTCCTCACCAAAAATCGTTGACATCAATCCGACACCTTGCGCACAACTAATATAGTGCATGGCTAAAGTCTGGGGATCCCCTTCAACGAACTGTCCTTTCTCTTGTCCGCGTATGATCAACTGCTTTAATGCCTCAATCAATTCTTTATCCGTATCCACCACTTCTTGCGGACCATTGTTTTCCTCAGCATTTGTAAAAATTGTTTGCGTGATCAACAAAAACAATTCGCTGGTCGTAGGATCTTCAGATATTTCTTTCAGCATCTCTGCTGTGGCCTCTTCTAAAATCTCCCGCGGGTCACCTTCTGTTAAAAAAATCAGTTTCATCGTTCGCAAACCTTCGATTGCTTCAAGGATGATCGCATCAAATAAGGCTTGCTTAGAAGGAAAATAACGATACGCTAATCCCGTACTCACTCCAGCTTCTTTAGCGATCGCCTGCATCGTTGTGTTGGCAAAAGAGTGCTTCGCAAATAAAGTGACCGCAGCATAGCGGATCTTATCTCTAGTTTGTGCCCGCATCGCTTCAAATCGCTCGGTTTGTTTGCTCAAAACCATTCCTCACTTCCATCTTTCTACTCTATATTCATTATAGGAGAATTTCATATATAATTCAATTTAAGGAATGAGTGAAAGGTTTTTTGTTTTCTCTTCCATTCCTGTGAATGAGATCTTACCGGATAAATTTACATTTTTCAACAAAAAAAGAGCTGTGAAAGCTCTCAAGCCGCTCATTAATCAAACCAATGAATATTACGCACATCACCATATTTTGTGATGACAGCTCCATATGATCCAATTATTTTGTTTGGCCTTTGTTTATCTCACAGACACTTTTTTTCCTGTTTATTTTTAATTATTGCTTATTCAAATTCATAAAGAACAGTGGATAGATAACGTTCTCCATTATCTGGTACGACCGCCAAGACTTTCTTGCCTTTTCCTAGACGTTTTGCAACTTCGATGGCGCCTTTGATAGCCGCACCAGAAGAGATCCCTACCAAGATGCCTTCTTGACTGCCGACTTTTCTGGCGGTTTCAAGAGCATCTTCGCTAGTAACTTGCAATACTTCTTGATAGCTGGCTTCGTCTAAAACTTCTGGAATAAATCCGGCAGAGATTCCTTGGATTTTGTGAGGTCCTGGTTTGCCGCCTGATAATACTGGAGATTCCGCGGATTCTACTGCGAAAATCTGTACATCAGGATTGGTTTCTTGCAACCGTTTTGCCACACCTGTGATCGTCCCGCCTGTACCAACTCCTGCTACAAAAGCGTCCAATCCGATTTCTTCCGCCGCTTCAGCGATCTCTTTTCCTGTTGTTTCATAATGGATCGTTGGGTTTGCCGGATTATCGAATTGTAATGGTAAGAACCAACCGTTTTCTTCTGCCAATTCCTTCGCTTTGGCGATCGCGCCTTTCATACCTTCTGCTCCGGGTGTCAAAACAAGTTTTGCGCCATAAGCTTGGATCAGTTTGCGGCGTTCGATAGAGAAAGTATCTGGTAAAACGATCACTACGTTATAACCTTTTGCTGCTCCCACAAAAGACAATCCGACACCAGTATTACCTGAAGTTGGTTCAACGATGGTTCCGCCAGCTTTTAATTTTCCATCTTTTTCAGCTTGTTCGATCATCGCCAATGCGATTCGATCTTTTACTGAACCTGCAGGATTATAAAATTCCAATTTCACGTAAACATCTGCCGCGTCTTCTGGAACGACATGATTTAGTTTTACGATAGGTGTTTCTCCAGTCAATTCTAAAATATTTTCAACGATTTTTGCCATACTCCTGCATCTCCCACTCAATTTTCCTATTTTAACTACTAATTTGATAACTACTTCACTGATTGGATTCATCATAACGTAACCTATCTTCTGGTTCAATATTTCACATGATAAGAAATAACACCTCATGATAACTATTATCTATCACGATCTTTTTTGCAAAGAAAATAATCATTAAAAAGACATCCCGGCTATCTGTCAAATCTGCAATATCTTGCAGACTTACTTGGATAGTTGAGATGTCTTTTCAGTAAGGATTTGAATCCTTATTTCTTTTCTTGTACTTGTTTTTTCTCATTAAAATAATTACGGGTAGCTTCTTCATCCGCATGGAGCTGGTCGATCAAAGCTTCTGCCCCATTAAACGCAACTTGATCACGCAGTAAATGCAGCCAGCGCACACGTACTTGTTCGCCGTAAATATCTTGATGGAAATCTAAGATATAAACTTCCACCGTCAATTCCCGGCCTTTACCGAATGTATCATTATGCCCAATGGAACCCATTGCCGGATACCAGCGATCTCCTACTTTTAATTCAGAAACGTAGACCCCTTCTTTAGGCAGGCGGCAAGTCGTTGTGTATTGGATGTTGGCAGTCGGAAAGCCTAATGTGCGGCCTCGCGCATCCCCATGGACGACAGTTCCTTCGATTTCATAAGAATAGCCTAACAGTCTGTTCGCTTCCTCCATGTCTCCTTCATCCAATAAATGGCGAATGCGTGTCGAACTAATTTTTTCCCCTTCGTCTGTTTCCTTAGCGACGGTTACTACCGTAAAACGGTTTTTGGCGTATTCCGGAAGATGGGCAACATCGGCGATATCTTTCGGTCCATACGTATAATCAAATCCTGTAACAGCAAATTTTGCATGCAGATCCACGATATATTGGTCCACAAATTCTTGTGGCTTCAAGCTGGAAAAAGCCGATGTAAACTCGATTTCATATAAATAATCCACACCTAAAGATTCCATTATCCCTTCTTTTTGTGAAAGATTCGTAAGATATTTCATCGTATCGGGATCGATTTTTTGGAAAACAATGGAAGGATGTTGATTAAATGTCATAACTGCTAACTTTAATCCTTGTTCTTCTGCGATCTGTTTGCCTTTTTGGATTACTTTTTGATGTCCTTTATGAACGCCGTCAAAAAATCCCAAAACTAAAACAATATCTTCATCAGGAATTTGTGCTGGATCATAAGGATGTCTGATCGTGATTATTTTCATAGTGATTCTCCTAACTCTGTGCGGAACATTTTCATTGGTTTCAATATATTATCGCGCTGTTCGTGAGGCTGATAAATCCCTACAACGTATTGGTGAAAAAAAACAGCGATAGGTTGTTTCGGCATTTCTGCCAAATTAAATTCGTGATAGGTAAGTGGTCGGCCATTTTTGACCTTCTGCCATAACTCATCAGAAATATCGACTCTTTGAAATTCCTTCACGCCATATTCTAAAGGCAATAGATATTCTTGCAGTTGATCCGCTTCAAACTTTTCCTGTACCTCTTTCAAGGTGATTGCTTGTTCTTTGGTAAAACCGCCGCTTGCCGTGCGCGTTAATTCTGACATATGAGCCGCTGCCTGCAATAATTTACCGGTATCTACCGCCAATGTGCGGACATAGGTACCTTTTCCGCACACCACTTGAAAACGCCATGACTGGGTCTGTTTTTCTTGATCCCAAACCGGTTCAGAGATCCGTTCAAAAGAATCGATCTGAGCTTTTCTTTGGGGACGTTCCACTGTTTCACCGGCACGGGCGTATTCGTATAATCGGCGTCCATTTACTTTGACAGCTGAAAACATCGGCGGAATCTGTGTGATCTCACCAGTCAATTGAGCCATTGCCTGATCGATCTTCTCTGTTGTAAATGGCTGTTTGATAGGCGTTCTTTCGATGACCTCTCCAGAAGCATCTTCCGTAGCAGTCGCAAAACCGACCGTGATCTCACCGGTGTACGTTTTTCCTGAAGACATTAAAAACTCCACCATCTTGGTTCCTTTACCGATACAGATCGGCAAAACGCCCGCTACATCAGGATCAAGGGTACCGCTGTGTCCGATTTTTTTTGTATGTAAAATTTTTCGTAATTTGAAAACACAATCATGACTTGTCATGCCGCGTTCTTTCCAAAGAGGTAAAATCCCGTCCATACTGCACCTCGTTCTTATTTATTCAACTGGATTATTATAGCACATTCTAAAAAAAGATAATAATCAAGCGCAAAAATCAATAACTGCATCGACAAAAAAAGATCCGAATAATAGCTGTCCCTCTGTCATACTTATGACAAAGCGCTGATCACAAAAGCGATCTTGCTATCATTCGGATCTTTCTCTTCAAAAAGGAGATCTGATTCCATCATACCAAGAATGACGAATAATATACCGTCGAACGGTTGGATATTTCAGATAGATCTCCCTTTAGATTAATCTTTGTGCAGATTGCGAAGCATTTCGTCGATTTTATTACCGTACTCTACCGATTCATCCAACTCGAAAGTCAGTTCCGGTGTTTTATACAGCGTTAGGACTTGACCTAATTCACGACGGATCAATCCTGTCGCTTTTTCTAAGCCTTGTTGCGCCTTTTGTTTTTCTGATGCCAGATCAGAAAGGATACTGTAATAAATCGTTGCTTGCTGCAAATCTCCCGTCACACGTACATCAGTGATCGTTACCTCTTGAACACGAGGGTCACGAACTCTTTTACGCAAGATTTGGTTGACTTCTTTTTGGATCTCTTGCGCTACTCTACGATCACGATAATTGGCCATATTAACGACCTCCTTTGTGATTATTTAGGTTTGATTTCTTCCATCACGTAGCCTTCAATGATATCGTCTATTTTGATGTCATTGAATTTTTCAATCATGGCGCCACATTCAAAGCCCATTTTGACTTCTTTGACGTCATCTTTGAAACGTTTCAAGCTAGCTAGCACGCCTTCGTAAATTACGATACCGTCACGAATGACCCGGACACCGCTGTCGCGGCGGATCGATCCTTCTGTTACGTAACAACCGGCGATCGTGCCGACTTTAGAAACTTTATATGTTTCGCGAACGATCATTTGACCAGTGATTTTTTCTTCGAATTCAGGATCAAGCATCCCTTTCATCGCTGTTTCGATCTCTTCGATCGCTTTGTAAATGATACGATGCAAACGAATGTCGACTTCTTCTGATTCGGCTTGTTGTTTTGCTTGCGGCGTTGGTCGCACGTTGAACCCGATAATGATCGCATTACTTGCGGCTGCCAAGGTCACATCACTTTCATTGATAGCACCGACTGCTGAATGGACGATGTTTACTCGCACACCCTCTACATCGATTTTCTTCAATGAAGCGGCTAAAGCTTCAGCTGAACCTTGAACGTCAGCTTTGATGATGACGTTGACATCCTTCAATTCGCCTTCTTTCAAGCTTTCGAACAATGTGTCCAATGTCACGCGGCTATTTGATGCCCGTTGTTCCATCAACGCACGTTTTGCCCGTTCTTCACCGGCCGCGCGGGCTGTTTTTTCATCTTCAAAGACAACGAAATGATCGCCGGCTTGAGGAACATCATTCAATCCAGTGATTTCAACTGGTGTTGCTGGACCAGCTGCTTTGTCACGACGACCTAGATCGTTGGTCATTACCCGGACACGTCCGTAAGTATTCCCAACAACGATCGGATCACCGACACGCAGCGTACCTTGTTGAACAAGAAGTGTGGAAACTGGTCCTTTCCCTTTATCCAAACGTGCTTCGATCACTGTACCGATCGCCCGTTGTGTTGGATCAGCTTTCAAGTCTTCCACTTCAGCGACTAATAGGATCATTTCCAATAATTCGTCGATGTTTTGACCAAATTTCGCTGAGATTTCTACAAAGATCGTGTCGCCGCCCCATGCTTCAGGAATCAATTCGTATTCGCTCAATTCTTGCATTACATGTTGTGGGTTTGCGCCTGGTTTGTCGATTTTGTTCACGGCAACGATAATTGGAACTTTCGCTGCTTTTGCGTGGTTGATAGCTTCCACCGTTTGCGGCATTACGCCATCATCTGCGGCAACTACTAAGATCGTGATATCAGTGATACTTGCTCCCCGTGCACGCATGCTGGTAAACGCCGCGTGTCCTGGTGTATCCAAGAAAGTGATTGGTTTGCCATCGATATCGATTTGGTACGCTCCGATATGCTGTGTGATCCCGCCGGCTTCTCCGCTGGTTACACGTGAATGACGCAATGTGTCCAACAATGTTGTTTTCCCGTGATCGACGTGACCCATGATCGTTACAACTGGTGGACGTGAAACAAGATTTTCTTCGTTCAATTCTTCTGGTTCGAAGAATTTGTCGATATCAGCAATATCCACTTGTACTTTTTCTTGTGCTTCGATACCATAATCAGCTGCTAAAAGCTCGATCGTATCTTTGTCTAATGGTTGGTTTTGATTGACCATAACCCCCATCAAGAACAGCTTTTTAATGATCTCAGCTGGTTCGCGATAGATTTTTTTCGAAATTTCGGCTACGTTCATTCCTTCTGTGTATTCTAATACATCAGGCAATTCACGGAATTTACGTGGTGGAACAGCAGGTTTTTGTGCTGTTTGCTGTTTGCCTTTTTTGCCTTTTTTATTGAATCTGTTGCGGTTTTGGTTACCGAAGTTACCGCCGCGGTTATTATTGAAGTTGCTTTTTCCGCGGTTATTCGTATTGCGTTTATTTTGATCTTGTCCGCTTGTTCCACCTTGTCCGCTGCGGGTTTGACCTTGAGCTTGTGTTTGCGCTCCTTGAGGTCGTTGTGCTGCAGGCTGATTGCGGCGATCTTGTGTTTGATTTTGTTTTTGTGTTGGTTTTTGATTCTGTGTTGGTTTTTGATTCATAGATCTCCCTAACTGTGTTTGTGATTGTGTTGCTTGCGGACGACCTTGATTTTGCGGTCTTTGTCCTTGATTTTGCGGTCTAGAACCAGTTTGTCCTTGACCTTGGTTATTTTGTGTATTGTTTTGGTTTGTCCGACGATTACCTTGTTGGTTTCCTCGGTTTTGATTTTGTTCTTTTGGCTGTTCGTTTCGTTGTGATTGCTTTCCTTGTACTGGACGACTAGGTTTATTACGATTTTGAAAGTTCGGGTTGTTTCGTTGTGTTTGATATTTCTTTTGTCCTGGTTTTGCTTCTTGATTAGAAGGCTGGTTCTCTGGTTTTTGGGTTGCAGGTTTGCGTCTATTCTCTTGCTGTCTGTTTTCAGGAGTTGCTTGTTTAGCGGTTCCTCCGCTCAATGTTTGGCGTAATTTTTTTTCTTCACCGTCTGAGATGGATCCCATATGGTTTTTGACATCGAAACCTAAAGACTGCGCCTTTTCAACAAGCTCTTTACTTGATTTATTCATTTCTTTTGCAAGTTCATAAATTCGTTTTTTTCCCATGCAATCACCTTCCTAACCTTGTATTAATTCCTCGATTCTCTTTCCGAAGCCCTGATCCATCACAGCGATCACCATTCGAGGTTTGCCAATGGCTTGGCTGAGTTCATCAGCAGTCAATCCGTCAAAGCAGGGAATTTTGTAATAAGTACTTTTATCTTTGATTTTTTTTTGTGTATTTTTACCAGCGTCATGAGCAATCAAAACGATCGCAGCTTTTTGTCCGCGGATCTCTTTGATGACCAATTCTTCGCCGGTAACCAGTTTACCAGCTCGCATTGCCAGCCCCAACATGTTTAATACTTTCGTCTTATTCATTTTTGAACAGCTCGCGTCGTGCTTTTTGGTGAGTTACATAATCCAGAAGTTCTTGATAAAATTCATCAGATAAAGTTGTTTCCAACACGCGGTCAAGAATCTTTTTGTCCCACGCCATTTGGACTTCTTCCGGTTCGATCGCTACATATGCGCCTCGTCCCGGCATTTTTCCAGTAGGATCGATGGCAACTTCTCCTTCTTTGGAGCGAGTGATCCGGATCAATTCTTTTTTAGGTTTCATCTCGCCGGAAACAACCGATTTACGTAAAGGAATTTTGCGTTTTTTCATCATTTTCCCCTCGCTAACTTCTTACTTATCGTCAAAATTGATATTTTCGTAGTCATCCGCCGTCATATCAGGAGTGATGGTTTGGTCGTCTGTGATTTCAGAAGCATCTGTAGATTCAACTGTTTCACCCGCATCTACGTAATCACCGTCTTCGATTTTCGCATAAAAATCTTCCATATCAGATTCTGATTTGATGTCGATTTTGAAACCAGTCAATTTTGCAGCTAAACGGGCATTTTGTCCACGTTTACCGATCGCTAAAGATAATTGGTAGTCAGGCACCACAACTGTGCAGACTTTCGGATTTTCTAAATCGAAGATCACATCAACGACTTGTGCTGGATTCAATGCATTGGCGATATAAACCGCTGGATCTTCGTTCCATTCCACGATATCCATATTTTCGCCTTTCAATTCGTTGACGATAGCTTGTACCCGTTGTCCTTTAGGTCCGACACATGTTCCCACTGGGTCGATGTTCGGGTCATTTGAACGTACGGAAACTTTTGAACGATCGCCAGCTTCGCGAGCGATGCTTACGATTTCGACAGTTCCATCATACACTTCCGGTACTTCTTGTTCAAATAAGCGGCGCAACAGATCTGGATGGCTGCGGCTTACAAAAACTTGAGGACCTTTTGATGTATTTTCCACACGAGAAACATACACTTTGATGCGGTCATGAGGTTGGTAAAACTCGTTTGGCATTTGATCTTGTTTTGACAAAACAGCTTCGATCTTGCCTAGGTTGACATAGATGTAACGGTGATCTTGACGTTCCACGATCCCTTGCATGATGTCTTTTTCGTAGGCGCTGAATTCATTATAGATAATGTTGCGTTCTGCTTCTCTCACCCGTTGCAAAATCACTTGTTTTGCGGTTTGAGCCGCGATACGTCCGAAATCTTTCGGTGTTACTTCAAAACGGATCTTGTCGCCGATTTCATAAGCTGGATTGATCAATAAAGCGTCTTTCAAAGAAACTTCCAATTGTGAATCCATTACTTCCTCAGTTACTTCTTTTACCGCATAGACATGGATGTTGCCTTTCTTTTGATCGAATTCCACTTCAACGTTTTGTGCTTGTCCATAGTGGCGTTTGTAAGCTGAAACTAAAGCCGCTTCAAGTGCTTCGATAACGATTTCTTTCGAGACCCCTTTTTCCGCTTCCAATGCATCCAGTGCATTCAACATTTCTTTACTCATTTTTTGATTCCTCCGTGATTAAAATTGAATAGCTAAACGAGCTTTAGCAATATTTTTCCGCTCAAAAGTAATCTCTTTTTCTCTCGTTTTGATGCGAACTTTCATAGTCATTTTGTCATCGTCAAAAGATTGCAAAAAGCCTTCATATTGTTTTTCGCCATCTACTGGCTGATAAAACGATACATGGATGTATTCGCCAAGTGCTTTTTCATAATCGCTTTCTTTTTTTAAGGGGCGCTCAGCACCAGGAGAAGAAACTTCCAAAAAATAAGCTTGCGGAATCGGATCAGGATCGCAGGCGTCTAATTTTTCGCTTAACTTTTCACTGACATAGGCACATTCTTCAATATCGATTCCGCCTTCTTTGTCGATGAAAACCCGCAAGAACCAACTCTTTCCTTCTTTCACAAATTCAACTTCTACCAACTCAAAATTTTGTTCCTCCAAGATGGGTGTTACCAAATCAGTAACTGTTTCCACCACTGTACTCAAAATTTTTTCGCCTCCTTTAAATTAACGACTTTCACTCATGAAAAAGAGTGAGCGAAAATTCCGCTCACTCACTTCAAGTATCATTACCATAACAAACTATACCATAAAAAATGAGAAAACTCAAGGTACAATCACTTATTCTGTAAGCACTCCGAGTTTTCTTTAAAATTTCAAAATAATTTTCTTGTTGGATTTTCTTTTATTCGTCTGCAACTCTATGAAAAAAAGGAACGCAACACAAGATTTTTGCTTCCTTTATTTCGAATACCCACTTGTCTATGCAGTATGTGCTGCAAACAGGTATTCAAATCGTTCAGCAGTGACTTGTGTTGCGATTCCTTCTGATGATTACTTTTATTGACGGCTGTAGTTTTGCACTTCAGCTGCGATCGCGTCTACGAAAATATTCAGCTCTTCAACAGCTGTTTCTTTACTGCCGTAGCGGCGGACATTGACAGTCGCGTCTTCAACTTCTTTATCTCCCACTACTAATTGGTAAGGGATCTTGTGAGTTTGAGAAGCGCGGATCTTGTACCCCATTTTTTCATTGCGATCATCAACTTCGACGCGGATTCCGCGGCTTTGCAGACGTTCTTTGATTTCATAGGCATAATCACTGTGGGCATCGACTGACACAGGAATGATCGTTGCTTGGACTGGCGCCAACCAAGTTGGGAATGCGCCTTTGTAGACTTCTGTCAGATAAGCAACAAAGCGTTCCATTGTCGAAACGATCCCCCGGTGGATAACCACTGGACGATGAGTATTTTCCCCGTCTTCACCAACATAAGTCAAATCAAAACGTTCTGGCAGCAAGAAGTCTAATTGGATCGTTGAAAGTGTTTCTTCCATACCCAAAGCTGTTTTAACTTGGACGTCCATTTTAGGACCGTAGAATGCAGCTTCGCCTTCTGCCTCGAAATAATCCAAACCTAATTCGTCCATTGCTTCTTTCAACATTGTTTGTGCGTTTTCCCACATCGCATCGTCATCGAAATATTTGTCTGTGTTGTTAGGATCACGATAGCTTAAACGGAAACGATAGTCTGTGATATTGAAATCTTTGTAAACTGAGACCATCAAATCAAGTGTCCGTTTGAATTCTTCTTTGATTTGATCTGGACGAACAAAAGTATGACCATCATTCAACGTCATTTCCCGAACCCGTTGCAGACCGGATAGCGCGCCGGATTTTTCATAACGGTGCATCATACCAAGTTCAGCGATCCGGATCGGTAATTCACGGTAAGAATGGATTTGGTTTTTGTAGACCATCATGTGATGAGGGCAGTTCATTGGACGCAAGACCAGCATTTCACCGTCTCCCATATCCATTGGCGGGAACATATCTTCATGATAATGATCCCAGTGTCCTGAAGTTTTATACAGATTTACGTCAGCCATGATCGGTGTATAGACATGTTGATAGCCTAAGCTGACTTCTTTATCTACAATATAACGTTCGATAGTACGGCGGATCGTTGCGCCTTTTGGCAGCCAGAATGGCAGACCGGAACCGACTTCTTGGGAGATCATAAACAAGTCTAATTCTTTCCCTAATTTGCGGTGGTCGCGTTCTTTCGCTTCTTCTCTTTGTTTGATGAATTCTTTCAAATCTTTTTTATCGAAGAAGGCTGTTCCGTACACCCGTTGCATCATGTGATTGTCCGAGTTGCCCCGCCAGTAAGCGCCGGCTACGGATAAAAGTTTGAAGACTTGGATACGTCCTGTTGAAGGCACGTGAGGTCCACGGCACAAATCAACAAATTCGCCTTGGCGATAAGCAGTGATAACTTCATCATCAGGCAATTCGTTGATCAGTTCTTCCTTGTAAGGATCACCGGCAAATAATTCCAATGCTTCATTTTTAGAAAGAACGTGGCGTTCGATAGGCAGATTTTCTTTAACGATCTTCATCATTTCTGCTTCGATCGCTGGCAGATCTTCGGCTGTGATAGGATGTTCGCCGTTATCTGTATCGTAATAAAAACCGGAATCAATAGCTGGACCTACACCAAAATGGATATTAGGGAACAGGCGACGCATCGCTTGAGCCATTAAATGAGCCGCAGAATGACGGACTAAAGGCAGTGCTTCTTCTTGATCAGGTGTGATGATTTCGATTGCGGCATCTTCTTCGATTGGACGATTCAAATCAACTAATTGACCGTTGACTTTGCCGGCTAGAGCTTTTTTAGCCAGACTTTTAGAAATGCTTTCTGCAACATCTTTGGTTGAGACACCAGATTCAAACTCCTTAACAGCGCCATCTGGAAATGTGATTTTGATTGACATAAAAATTTCCTCCTTGAATGATTTGATCAATGAACACTTTTGATCCTGTTTCGACCCTTGCGGCTAACAAATTTTCAAATAAAAAAAGTCCCAGCATCGCATTGCGACACTAGGACGAAAATTCGTGGTTCCACCTAATTTTAAACACAGACTGTGTTCCTTAAGCGTGATAACGGAACGACCGCCCTTGTTTCCACAAGGGTCTCAAAAGTGGTCCGCCTTTGGTTTTCTTCCGGAAAATTTTCAGCCGTGATTTTCCTCTCTTATGGAAGACTCTCAAATTTGGTTGTCTTTTTCATCAATCATTTATAGGTTCATTTAAGCACTAATCATCAAAAATTGCAAGAAAGAATCGTTTATTCTTTCCAATTTCCGCCTACACCATAAGTGCCTTTTTTCATTTCATTGACGATGACATGGATATGCTCTTTGGGTGCTCCGGTATTTTTGTGGACCGCCTCAGTGATATCTTTCATCATTCCTTCTAGTTGTTCATTGCTTCTTCCTTCAACCAATTCAACGTGAACAAATGGCATAATTACTCCCCTTTTCGCTATTTACTGTAATTTTTCAGTGATCTTTTCACCATCACATTCCTTATTATATACATCATTTTTACGAAAAGGCAATCTGCTCCTAAGATTTTGCGGAAAAAGTCTTTTTGCCGCAATCATCCTTACTGAAAGAAAATTTTAGAGATAGCGGATAATGATATCAGAAAGCAGGTCGTATCCTTCTTTGCCGAAATGCAGGCCATCTTTCACCGTGCCATTGATGATTTTTTTGAAATCCGGCTGATTGATGATTTCCGTATAAAAATCAATGACGACACAACTTTCACTGTTAGCTGTTTCTGTCAGGACATTGATATAGTCTTTGATCAACTCATTATTGCGGAATTTCTGCTTTTTCTCATCTACTGCGGGCGGTGTAATAAAGTAGATTTGATCTGATTTGTATTTTTCTTTGAGTTCACTGATGATCCATTGCAGATTCTCTCGATAAATGGTTTTAGGGATCTGTTTGTTTAGGGCCAGATCGTTCGTACCGATCAAAATAAAGATTTTATCGATTCCTTGATAGCTCATTACATCTTTTTCAAACCGTTGGATCAAATCATTGGTATTGTTGCCGCTGATGGCGGTATTGATGATTTTGATCCCCGGAACTTTCTTTTTCAAATAATGATTCAGCATCGGTTCTTTCAATGATTCTTTGCGGGCGATCAGACTATCACCTGTTACTAGGATTTTCATGCACTCACGTCCTTTTAGAAAAATTCAGCTTCTTCTTCTAGCATACTGATTTTTACCAAGAAAATAAAAGAAAATGAACTTACAGATAGCTCACCGTTCAATCCTCTTTTGTTTGTAAATACCATTTTCTGGCATAAGCCATCACATTTTCCGCTGTCTGCGCGTCATAGAAAAATCCTTCCCGAGCGGCAAATGCCAGCGCTTCTTGATGAAAAAAAGCCTCCGTTTCAAACAACGCTTGCCAGATCTTTTCTTCAGATGACAGATCTCGGATTTTCAGCAGCAATTCCTGTTCATTTTCAGTAAGATAATTCGGCAGATATTTATAGTTTTTCCCGACACTGATCGCATAATTTTTGCTGTCTGCGGCATGCCAGCTCAATAAACGCAAAAGTTCTTGCTGACAATTTTCATAAAGATGATCAGATGCATACAGCAATTCTTTACGTGCCAAACCTTTTACCACATAGGTCGTGACCCACCAAAACTCATTGCAGCAATCTGCAAATTCCTCTCTGGTAGGTTTTTTCACCCAGTAAGCTTGATCACTGGGCCGTTCCACATCAGGAAAAATATGACAGGGATCGTAAAGAACAGAAAGCATGGCTTCTTCTTTTAAGACGCTTTCTACCTCTGAAAAAGGACAAAGCATCAGATCGATACGATCACCTTCTTCAAACAACATTAAAAAAGTAAATCGCTGTCCCAGTGTCGGCGGGAATAAACTCATTTCTTCCGGACACTGCATGATCAGCCGTTTACCGAATCTATCCAGCCATCTTCGATCCTTTAAAAGACTGTCTTTGTCATTTACCACATAGACAATGTCATAATCTTGAAATTCATCTTTTGGCGCGTTGGGATTGACCCGCGAGCCTGACATCGCCACAGCGACTACTTGCGGCAAGTCCTTGGCTACTTGCAAAATCAATTCCAAACGTTCATCTTCATTTCTCATCTGCTTCACCGCCCTTTTCTTTATTTTACCATAGAAATTTTTTCTCTCGGCAAGCATCATTCTTTTGTGCTATAATTTTATGTCTTGATTTTTTTAAGGAGGCATATCGATTTTATGAATGAAAAAGCGAAAGAACAGCTGCATGTGGATGAAACCATTGCGTTGATCCAAGCAGAACAGCAGCTATTAGAAAAACAACAGCAAGCACTGACAAGCACTGTACAAGAGGAATTAAAGGGGATCGCTGATAAAACGATCCGCGGCGGTTCTGACGAAGCCTTCTATGAATCTGCGGTTGAATATCGGCAGCATGAACAGGAATTATTGCTGAAATATCATACCGCCGAATCACAGCAAAAAAGGATCAAAACATTAAAAACAATGAGCAACAACCCGTACTTTGCCCGTATCGATTTTCGAGAAGAAAGCGACACGGAAACATTGTATCTAGGGATCGCCTCTTTGCGGGACCCGCAAGAAGAAACCATCGTCATCGACTGGCGGGCACCCATCGCCAATCTCTATTATGAAGGTGAATTGGGACCGACTTTTTATGAGACGGATCATGATCGGTTTGACGTGGAACTTCTTTTGAAACGCCAATTCAAGATCCAAGAAGGTCAGATCCTTTCAATGGTAGACACTTCTGAAGTGATCAATGATGAATTTCTTTTGGAGATCCTTGATGAAGCCTCGTCTTCTCAAATGAAAAATATCGTTTCTACGATCCAAAAAGCGCAAAACCAAATCATTCGCGATACCCACAGCAAGGTCATGTTGATCGAAGGGATCGCCGGCAGCGGAAAAACTTCGGCACTATTGCAGCGGATCGCTTTTCTTTTGTATCGACATCGCAAATGGCTGGATGACAAACAAGTCTTGCTTTTCTCACCAAACCATTTGTTTTCTGATTACATTTCAATGGTCTTGCCCTCGCTAGGTGAAAGCGAAGTACCGACACGTACCTTCCGGATGTTTATGGCGCAATTGTTGCCGAACTTCGAAATCGAAAAAGAACTGCAATTAGAAGAGATTTTCTTATCCGGCAAAGAACAAAAAGCCGAACGTCTAAAAAGCGGATTAGCGTTAGTCAAAGAAATAAAACGTTACGGAAAAAGCATCACCAATTATGGTCCTCTTTTCCGCTCCTTGAAGATCAAAGGCGAGGTCAAGATCTCCGCGAAACAGATCCGCCAGTGGTATCAGGAAACCAATCCTGCATTGCCTTTATATCAGCGGACACAACTATTGCAAACGAAATTATTGAAAAAAATCGGCGGTCTGCAAAAAGACGAAGCCAAAAAACAATGGGTCAAAGAGCTGACAGAAGAAAAATTGCAGGATTATTTTACGGACCATCCTAATCAGGAATACACGGAAGAAACAGAACGAAGATTGCGAAACCAGATTCGTAAACAAATCGTGCAGCGTTATTTCCGCGGGATGAGCCGTATGATCAACCAGTTCCAATTTATCAATTATTCCAAGCAATACCTGCATTTTCTGCAATCTGTACCGAAAGCGAGTTTGTCCTCAGCAGGATTGTCTGAAGAAGAATGGACAGCCTCCATTCTTGAAACAAGAGACAAATTAAAGAATAAGGCTCTTTCCCAAGAAGATGCTGTTTTATTCTTTTTATTGGCAAAAGAACTTTATCCAATCAACGTTTCGCAAAAAGCCCGCTTTATTTTTATCGATGAGATGCAGGACTTTCCGCCAGCCCAAGTCGCCCTTTTGCGTCAGCTTTATCCTAATGCCAGCCTGACACTTTGCGGCGACCTCAATCAAAAGGTCTTCGGTAATGAAACGATCGTCGGTTCATTGAACGAGCTGTTTCCAACTGAACAAGTGACTCGTTACCAACTGACCACCAGCTACCGTTCCACCAAAGAGATCACTGATTTTGCCAATCAATTTTTATCGCAAGAAGACCGCGTGGAATTGACTGCCAGAAAAGGTGATCTGCCATCCGTTTTCGAAGCGAAAACGAATCAACAGGCACTTGGATTATTGGAGGAAATGATCCAAGACAAAGCCAAAGAACGCTTCTGGCGTACCGCGATCATCTGTAAAACTGCCGAAGAATGTGCAGAGCTCTATGACAGCCTTGCTCCTGAAGTTCAAGAAAAAGTGCAGCTGATCATTTCAGAAGATACCTTTATGAAAAAAAATCTTATGATCATCCCGGCCTTTTTAGCAAAAGGTTTGGAATTCGATCGCGTCTTTGCCTGGAATATCGGCACCAATTTTGAAACAGAGCAGGATCAATTGATTCTTTATACTATCGCTACGCGGGCGATGCATCAATTGGTATTGATCGCCCCTGAAGAAACAAGCAGATTTTTAACTTCTGCTGATCCTCTGACTTATCAAAAAACATTTATCTAACCGCCCAATCGGGTCAAATCAAACCATAAAAAATAACCGAACACTGGAAGTTGCCGCTCATTCCAGTGTCCGGTTATTTTATTGTAATGTATAATTGCTGTTTTCAAATAAATTGGATCGTTTGGGGATATTTTAGACGTACGATCTCTAAGATCATTGCCAATTCTGAAAGATTTTCTTCCAACCCCGGATCAAAACATTTGCTGTGTCTGCCCATGTAGCCATTATCGATCAACCGATAGATTCGATTCCATTCGATGAATTGATCCAGATCTTGAAAATTGCTGAGAGGAAATCCACCGCCATCTAAAATCTCGGAAATCCGAAAAACCAGATACGCGCTGTCGATCACTTGTTTATCCATCCCAGACGGTTGGTCAAAAGCATCCGATTCAGGCTTGGTATAATTCAAGATCACTTTTTCCGGTTTGTACTGCAAGCTCCATTCCAAAAGAATGAAAAATGCCTCCATACGGCACTCTTCAAGAAAAAGCAGATCTGTTGCGGCGGCTTGGCGAAAAACCAGCGGGATCAGATAATTCTTTTTATAAATCAGCATCGGCGCACAATCTACACTGAAATTCAAATAACGATTTAAGTAGCCTGAGCCGCGAAAATTTCCCAACCGGTAACCGGACACGCCATACTTTTGGTATTTTTTACAAAGTTTAGAACAGTCCCCGATGGAAACTGCTGTTTCGGCCAATTTTTCGTAACCGCTCAAGATACGATCAAATGGCTCTAGGGTTATTCTTTCCGACATATGCTCACCTGCTTTTGCTTCTATCATTTTAGCGCTTTCTGTATCAATTTTAGCATATATTTTCTGCCTAAAACAAATTTAAACGAGGCGGTCGGCAAATTTTTTTAATTGGAGGGTTTTGCCGAGAAAAATTTCTGCAAAACTGCTTTCGAATGGTCTTTTTCTATACTCTACGCTATACTTTTGTAAAGGAGTGGATATTTATGTTTCTGATTGCGATCTTGACAGGGATCTTAACGATTGGTGGATACTTTTTCGTAATGAATAGTACAATCACCTTGACAATGGCTACTGTCATTCAACTTGGTCTGCTTTTATTGACGATCATGGCGGTCATGCTTTATCGCGGACCTAAAAAAAGGAGTTCTTACGATGGCGGCTGGTACAAGATCTGGACGATCCGCTACGCCATATTGATGATCTCATTGCTAGGAAATTTAGCGGTCTTTGTTGTGTATATTCTTAATTTATTCGGCTTTATGAGTGAGCTGTGATTTAGTTTCAGAAATGCAGCAATTTTACGTTATAAAAAAGCTGAGAATCGTCGGAACGATTCTCAGCTTTTATTTTATCGATCAATCTATTAGTCTAATTCTACGTTGTGGAACACACGTTGAACATCTTCCAGATCTTCTAATGCATCCAGCATTTTTTCGAATTTTTCTAAATCCTCGCCAGACAACTGAACTTCATTTTGAGGGATCATTTGGATCTCTGCTACTGAAAATTCAGAAACTCCTTTTTCTTTCAATGCTTCTTGGATCGCGTTGAAATCAGTTGGCTCCCCATAAACGATGATTTGTCCGTCTTCTTCTATGACATCACGCACATCGATATCTTTTTCCATCAAATATTCTAACACGTCATCTGCATCTTCGCCGGCAAAACCAAAAATCGCTGTATTGTCGAACATATAAGAAACAGCGCCAGACACGCCCATATTCCCGCCATTTTTACCAAAAGCTGCACGAACGTCAGCTGCTGTCCGGTTTACGTTGTTCGTCAATGTATCTACAATGACCATTGAACCATTTGGACCAAAACCTTCGTAACGCAACTCAGCGTATTGTTCATCACCTGAACCTTTTGCTTTTTCGATAGCGCGGTCGATGATATGTTTTGGTACGTTATAAGTTTTCGCGCGTTCAATTACAAACCGTAATTTTTGGTTCGCATGTGGGTCAGGATCACCTGATTTCGCTGCCGCATAAATTTCGATTCCGAATTTTGCATAGATCCGGCTGTTATTTGCATCTTTTGCAGTCTTTTTTGCTACGATATTTGCCCATTTACGACCCATATTCTCACTTCGCTTTCTTGTTTTTGTACATCATGACGAAAAACGTCCTTGTCCATTATACTCGTCCGCACGCTGTATGTGAAGTAGTTTCACCCAACTATTTCAAAATTCTAAGGGGCTGTCTGCCAAAATTCTGCTCGTTGATAGAAGCTTTTCCCAGTTGATATACTTGATCGCCTCGCAATGTCACTGCGGCGTATGTTCCTTCTTTTTTGCCGATTTTAGTAAACAGCGGCCATTCCAGATCCTTGCGGGCAGCTAAAAATTTTTGCCCGGCTTCCGTGAAACCCAGCACATGAAGATATGGTTTTTGCCATTGTTCTTCCATCATATCTTGGCGGATATTCAAAAGTACATAGCAAAGCAGCCGTTGCAGGCGCGTCCTTGTATAACGTTTTGTTTTCAGTTTTATAAGAAAATCGTCAAAATCTTCCGTATCATGGATCAAACTTTTGATCCGATATTCCAACCCATCCACCATTTGATAGATGTTTTTTAATTCCTGATGGGAGCTTGAAAGGATCCGATAACGCAACAACGGCCAATAATCATTCCAAGTGATGATATCTTTTGTAAGATCCGCGGCTGTCTGACTTGGTACAAAATTTGCGATCTCAGATCCTTGCTGCACCGCTTTTCTAATAGCCGTGGCACTGGCGATAGTCTGAGACAACTCCATCGAATGATAACCGGCACCTTTTCTAGCTACGGGAAAAAGTTTCATCGGCTGAGGATATTTCGCGTTCATTTGAGCATAACTTAATGCCAAGACATGATTCGGTTGATTTTCAGAGATTTCCAATCCAGGATAAAGTTTTTGCAGTGTTTCAGTCATTTTTTGCGGATAGGTCTTATTAGGATCCATATTTTTTTTGAATTCCTCATCGATCAATGATTGATTTTCAGCGACAAATTCGCCAAAAGCTTGGTAATCAAAAGTATCTGCCGCATCCGTTCCAAAACATAGAAAATCACAACGAAGCGCTTGTAGGATCGCGATCGCGCCTTGTGCAAAAAAATCCGCCGGCTGCAAGGACCATTCAAGCGGCAACTCTACCACCAGATCGATACCATTTTGCAGCGCCTGATTTGCCCGCTGCCATTTATCTAAGATCGCAGGCTCCCCCCGTTGCAAAAAGTTCCCGCTCATCACCGCGATTACCATATCAGCGCCTGTTTTTTCCCGAGCTTGCTGGACGTGATAAAGATGTCCGTTATGAAACGGATTGTATTCTACGATCACACCGCATACTTTCATACCGCTTGCCTCACTTTATATTCTATCGATCAAAAAAATCATTCTACATCATTTTAACAGATTTTTTATGAGATAAAAATTTTTGCGAAAAAGTGTGATTAAAATAAAATATCCGAAAGCTAGCAGAGTATGAGAGTCGCAAGGACTCTCAACTCTCCAACTTTCGGATATTTTTATCCGTTTCGATCTAATACATCAGCTGTCTTTGATCAATCTAAATCAGTACCATTAGAAGCGATCACTCGTTGATACCAGTAATAGCTGTCTTTTTTGTAGCGATTCAAGGAACCTTCTTGAGTTTCGTCTTGATCTACGTAAACAAAACCGTACCGTTTTTGATAGCCATTCAACCAGCTCAATAAGTCAGTATATGACCATGTGCAATAGCCCAATACTTGACAGCCGTCTGCGATCGCGTCAGAGATCGCTTCTACGTGACTGCGCAGATAATTGATCCGGTATTCGTCATGGATTTTGTGATCTTCGGTGATCTTATCAAATTCTCCTAAACCGTTTTCTGTGATCAGCACTGGCAAACGATAACGGCTGGTGATCCGTCGCAATGCGATACGGATACCCATTGGATCGATTTCCCAATCCCAATTCGTACGATCTACGAAAGGATTGGCAACTTTTTTATACAATCCTGGTACACCGGATTCTTGTGAAGAACCTTTTTTACCGGAAGTATTCATTTTCCCTTGACCTACACCGTCTAACGGATTGAATTTGTTGGTAGCACTTTGGTAATAGTTCATACCCATGAAGTCTGGTTTGCCGGCTTTCAGCAATTCTGCATCTTCCGGTAAAACTTCTGGTGCGATTCCTTCTTTTTCTAAGTAATCCATCACTACGACTGGATATTCTCCTCTGGCATAAACATCCATCCAGTAATTTGCCATAAATTCTTCCGCGTTTTCAGCAGCCAATACATTTTTTGGATCGCTGTCGAAAGAATAGTTTGGTGTATAAGCAAAACTTGGTCCGATTTGTCCCGGCATGTTCATTTCATGGAATTTTTTGATCACTGCCGCGTTCGCCAAATTCGCATGGTGGTTTGCTTGGTACATCCGTTTCATATCGCTGACACCAGGCGGATGTGCAGCTAACATGTAGCCTAATTGAATAAAGACATTTTGTTCATTCAAGCTGACCCAATAATGAACCTTATCTTTGAATGTTTCGAACAATACTGTCGCATAATTAACAAAATCCTCGATAATTTCGCGGGATTCCCAACCACCGTATGCTTCTTGCAATGCAAGAGGCAGATCCCAGTGATAGATCGTCAATAATGGTTCGATACCGTTTTCAATCAATTCATCCACTAATCTCACATAAAAATCAAGACCTTCTTGATTGACTTTGCCTCTTCCTTCAGGAAAGATCCGTGTCCAAGCAACAGAGAATCGATAGGATTTCAACCCTTGTTCTTTCATTAATTGAACATCTTCTTTGTAACGATGATAGTGGTCGACTGCCAAATCACCATTTGTTCCTTTAAATGTTTTTCCCGGGATCCGAACAAATTCGTCCCATACAGATTTGCCTTTGCCGTCTTCATCCCATGCGCCTTCTACTTGGTAGGCAGCAGAAGCTGAACCCCAAAGAAAATCTTTAGGAAATTGCGTTTTGCGTGCATCTTCCAAAAACTTCTCCTCCTTTACTGAAAAAAGAAAAATATATACTTTTCCTCTAATTCATTCTATCACTTTTCAAACACAATTGAAAACGCTTTTTGATTTTTTTTGAATTTTTTCACGAATCGGAAAAACAAGCAAAAAAAAGACACAAGCCGAATCGACTCATGTCTCCTATTACTTCTGACAAACGAAAAACCAGCGGCGGCTGTCGGCGACAGGCGCTTCGTCTTCAAAATCCGCATAAGGTTTGATATTTTGAAAGCCGGCGTTTTCCAGCATCCGCAGATAAACTTCCAGCGGATAAGTGCGTTCTTGATGCAGTTCATCTTGTCGGGTGAATTGCTCATTTTCCTCGTCTTCTGATACAAAAAAGGTCAGAAAATGCTCGATGCTGTTCTCTTCTTTTCCGGCATAGCTGTCCCATAAAAACGCGAAATCATCCGTTTGATAATGGTAGCTGTATTCTGGAAAAAGATCCTTGATCTGATGCAGAGAATGGACATCGAAAATAAAGATCCCATCTTCTTCCAAGACTTGATAAACTTCATCAAAGACTTGTTGGACTTCCTGCTCATCTTTCATGTAGCAAAGAGAATCAGAAAAACAAGTCACTGCTTGATATTGACCAATTTCAGAAAGATCCAGCATGTCTCCTGCGACAAATTGGATGTCAGTTTCTGACTCCAACGCACGATTGCTGGCGATCATCAGCATTTCTTCCGATAAGTCCAGCGCTGTCACATCATAGCCTTCTTTGGCAAATGCAACCGCCAGCGCACCCGTACCGCACGCAAGTTCCAAAATCTCTTTTTTTCCTTGCAAATGACGTTTTGAAAATGCCAACCATTTTTCGTAAAGGCTGGTATCCATCACTTCATCGTAAACGAAAGCAAATGTTTCGTAGGCCATTTTATTCCACGACCCAATCTGTGATGCTGACTAACGGTGCATCAGCCCAAAGTTTTTCCAAATTGTAAAAAGCACGTTCTGTATTGCTGAAAACATGGACGATCACATCTCCAAGGTCTACTAAGACCCATTTAGCGCCGTCTTTTCCTTCAACACGTTTGATGTCGATTTGTTGTTCTTCAGCTTTTTCCACGACTTCATCAACGATCGCGTTGATTTGTCTTTCGCTGTTTGCTGAGCAGATAACAAAATAATCAGCTAGTAAAGAAATCTCTCTGACATCGAGTGCCATGATATCTTCTGCATGTTTTGAATCTGCCGCGCGAACCGCGATCTCTAAAATTTTTTGACTATCTATGGTAATTCCCTCCTAATTTTTTTCTGCGACCCAACGATTGTAGGTCTCTAATGTTTTTGGATAAATCGGTTTTTCTTGTTGGATCAAATGACTGAGTGTATGTTTCGTTTCATAAGCTACTGCCGCATCCAGATCGACCATCGCCAACTCGCGAGCAGTTTCGACACCAGGAAAATCTCGTCCTGGTTCGATGTAATCTGCAACATAAATGATTTTATCCAATAAACTCATTTGCGCCGCTCCGGTGGTATGGAGCCGGATCGCCTGCAAGATCTCAGGATCATCGATTTCAAGTTCTCGTTGGACAAAATCAGCGCCGACGATTCCATGCCAGATCGCATTGTCCCAGTTCAACAAATCAAGATCAAATCCATTTCGACGGATCACCATTTGAAACTCATCGTCAGGACGTTCTTTTGCGTAATCATGTGCCAAACCGGCAATACTGGCTTTTTCTGGAGAAGTGCCATATTTTTCAGCCAACGCGATAGCTGTTTTTTCCACACCTAACACATGTTTGAAACGTCGTTCGCTCATACTCATTTGAATTTTTTGCATCAAAAGTTCACGTTCTAAAGACGTATAATCTCCACTATATTTCATCAAGATACAACCCCTCTTCTTGAATATAGTTTAGCACATTATCCGGTAAGAGGTACTTCGCAGAGCATCCTTGAGCGATTTTTTTCCGAATCAACGAGGAACTGATATCCATCAACGGCACATCCACCCAAATGATCGGATAAGCGGTCTCTGTTGAAAAGTTCGGACGCCGCACACCTACAAAATTGACTAAATTCGTCAATTCATCGATCCGATACCATTTTGGCAAATAAGCCACCATATCGCCGCCGATGATAAAGTAATAATCAGTATCAGGATTTTTTTCCGTTAGTTCTTTCATCGTATCATACGTATAACTTTTTCCTTTACGTGCTAATTCGATGGTTTCAACAGCTAACAATGGATTATCCTCGATAGCCAGCTCCAGCATTTTTAAGCGGTGTTCCGCTGGGATCGTTTCTTTTTCATCTACATGAGGCGGCAAATATTCCGGCATCAAAAAAACTTTTTCCAATCCTAAGGTGCGTCCTACCTGATCGGCGATGATCAAATGTGTCGTATGCACAGGATTGAAATTTCCGCCAAGAATACCTACTTGTTTACGTTTGGGTATGTTTTCTGATTGTGGTTGAACAAACGTTTTGACTCCAACAAGTGATTTTGGCTGCATATCTATCCCTCCATAAAATTATCGCGATTAAATTGAACGAACTTCTTTTGAAAGCTTTTGATATTTTTCTTTGCTGGACGGTTTGAACAACACAATAACACGTCCAATGATCTGAACGATCTCGCAATTGATCGCATCCTGTAAAACTTCTGCGACTTCTTCTGTGATCTCATCTGTATTTTGCAATAATGAGATCTTGATCAATTCGCGTTTTTCCAACGCTTCGTCGATCTGTTTGATCATCGCGTCATTCACGCCGCCTTTGCCGATTTGGAAAATCGGCTGCAGATGATGCGCTTGACTACGCAAAAAGCGTTTTTGTTTTCCTCTTAATTCCATCATTTTCCTTCTTTCTTAAATTAAAGCCTTTCTTCGCAGTACATCGACACCCTTTGGCGCCCAGCCTGCAACAACACTGGGAGCGGTCACCGTGACCCAACCGAGACCGGCAAAAACGATATCGGTTTTTTCTTTGATGGAAAATTCAAAGCGTACCAATTCCGGAAAATCAGCGACTTCATCCGGACGCGGCGGCTGTAATAGTCCGCCGACATGTTTTTGATAAAACGCATCCGCTTTTTCCAATTTTGTCCGTTGGATCTTGATGTCATTTGCCACATAGGCGATAAAGGAACTCTTTTCTCCCTGAATAAAATCAAAACGTGCCAATCCGCCTAAAAAGAGGGTTTGTTCCGCTTGCAGCTGATAGACTTTCGGTTTGATTTCTTTATGAGGCGCAATGATCTTCAAATCTTTTTTCCCAAGATAATGAGCCATTTGATGACGGTGGATGATCCCTGGTGTGTCGATCAGAAAATGACCGTCTTCCAGTGGGATCTCGATCTTATCCAATGTCGTTCCCGGAAATCTAGACGTAGTGATCAGCTCTTTGACTCCTGCTGTCTGCTGGATGATCTGATTGATCAATGTCGACTTGCCGACATTCGTCACGCCTACTACATAGACATCCCGACCATCACGATATTCTTCGATCTTAGCCAGCAGATCCTGCATATAATGCGCTTTTTTTGCACTTGTCAGCAAGACATCAACAGGACGCAATCCGGCTTCGTGAGCCCGTTCTTTCATCCATTGGGTCAATTTGCCGGTCTTCAATGATTTCGGCAAGATATCTACTTTGTTCCCTACCAGCAGGACTGGATTGTCTCCTACGAAACGATGCAATCCTGGGATCAATGAACCGTTGAAATCAAAAATATCAACAACATTTACGATCAGCGCGTCTTTTTGTCCTAGTTCATTCAACAAGCGTAAAAAATCGTCGTCTGTCAAAGAAACGTCCTGGATCTCATTGTAATGACGCAGTCGAAAACATCGCTGACAATAAACTTCACCAGAAGCCAGCCCTTTTTCAAGAGCAGTTTTTGGTGTATATCCTAATTTTTGCGGATCTTCCGTTTGGATCACCGCACCGCATCCAATACAATGGATTGCTTCACTCACTTAAATCACCTCGCCATTTCATATCTGGATTGTCTTTTAAAAGCCGCTTCATGACTTTGCGTTCCATAAAACGATTGATACGGGTATTCCACGCATCCGTTTCTACCAATGGTTTTACTAAAATACTGCGGACACCTGCACGATGAGCGCCGCGGATATCTGTCATCAGCTGATCGCCTACCATCACGACCTCGTCTTTTGTCATGTTCAAACGTTGATGACCAAGACGGATCCCTCGAGCAAAAGGTTTCAATGCTCGTGAAACGTAGCCGAGTTCCAATGCCTTGAGGGCCCGTTCTACACGATCTGCGCTGTTGTTGGAAACTACGATCACCGGAATACCGGCTTTCTCCATATTTACCAACCATTGACGCAATTCGTCAGTGCCATCTGGATTGTTCCAAGCGATCAATGTATTGTCCAGATCCGTCAAAACCGCCCGGATCCCGTGTTTTTTTAATTGTTCTGGAGTCAGATCATAAATGGCGTTTACCATCCATGTTGGTTTGTAATTTGCAAACATAGTGTCTCCTTTGTTCAAAAAATGAAGGAGTACACCCGGTACTCCTCAAGCGGAAATTATACTATAAAATGCTGAAAAATACTAGTTTTACAGTAATTTCTCTTCAAAGATACAGATTCATGTTTAAGGACAATGGAGTAGAGTCCGGATCCTTATGCTCTGTTTTCCATAAGTCGATCAGCATATTCATTTGTTGGAATCGTTCTTTTTGTTTGAAGATTCGACAAATAGAAAGTACTTGATCAAAATAGCGATTGCCGTCTGCTATTTGGTCCTCCATATAACACATGATCCCTTTATTATATAAATATTCGATTTGCGCAAACAGCAGATCGACCTTTTTTTCCAAAGCTTGTCCCGTCAGTTGCAAGATCTCCCGTGCGTAAGCCAATTTTTTTCGATAAATAAAAACTTGAAATAGGTTGTACATGATATCAAAATACAACCGCTGTGTTTGCGGCAATTCCAGATAACTGCCAGCTTTTTTGATCATCCCTTTTGAAAATATGTAAAGTTCTTCCGGTTCAAATAAAAAACAAAAAAGCGAAAAAAGCCGCAACTCCATCTCGCCCCACTCCTCCACCTGATGCAGATAGCGAACGACCCGCGTGTCAGAACCGATAAAATCTTTATCTTCCTTCAAGACCAAAATATAGTAGATAAAATCTCCTAAAAAAAGCGGCCAGCTATATGCGGACGTACTACGTTGATACAATTCTTTCATCAACGCTCGGCTTTCTTCTTTTTGATTCTTATTTATCACTACCTCTAAGCGCTTGACATCCTCTTGATACCGATCTCTGGAAGTCTCTTTTTGAACGAAACGAAATTCTTCGATGGATACATTGATATTTTCCAAACAGCGGAAAAATTGATCGACAGTCAACATAGACTTGCCGTTTTCAAAACGAGAAAGCTGTGCTGCGCTGATACTGCCTTCTGCCGCTTCTTTCAAGGGGATGTTTTTATTTTTTCGCATCAAACGATAGGTTTCTCCGAAGTCCATAGCTTACTCCTTTTACATATATGTAATTTTTTCTGATAGAGATAGTTTAACTCGTTATGCTGTAAACAACAAGGGAGATGAAAAAAATGAAAAGAATTTTACGTATATATTGGAAGGAAAACCTGCTCGTTGGACTTTTTCTGTTAGGAGAAGCGATCGCGCAGACTGTCGCTTCTTTGCAGATTGCTCATGTTTTCAACGCTATCATTGCATTAGATACACGAGCATTTGCAATAACTACTAGCTATGTTTTAGCCGCTTTCTCCGTCTTTTTGATTTTGATTTTTTTCAGGATTCGCTGGACTGCCAGAGTCGTCCAAAAAATGGTCAATCATCTGCGAAAAGATATCGTCCATCGCTTGACAACTGTGAATTACCAAACCTTCCATAAAGAAACTGTGGGTACCTATGCTTCTTGGCTGACAAATGACAGCAACACCATTGAAAAAAGCTTCAGCAGTTTCTACCAGATCGCTAGCGGATTGATCGCCACTGTGGTCTCGTTCCTCGCCCTGTTTTCTTTCCACTGGTCATTGGTTTTGCTGACGCTTTTAGAAAGTATCGGGATGCTTTTACTGCCTAAACTTTTTGAAAAAGAAATAAAACAACGTTTCATCACCGTTTCAAAACGCAGCGAGACTTTTTTGAGCCAGGTGACGAATTACTTGAGCGGTTTTGATACATTGTACGTCTTTCATCGTCTGCCTTTTATCCAACAAAAAGTCGAAAACGCCATTGAGCCATTGGCAGCGAGTAAAATAAAACAAGGCGATACTAACGCAAAAGTCGCAACTACCGGCGGCATCGGGAATGTACTCGGTCAAGTATCGATTCTCGCACTGACCGGCTGGCTGGTTTTACGAAAAGCACTTGCTCCTGGTGCTGTCGCCGCCACTGGCAATCTCGCTTCAACGATTTTTAATACATTAGGAAATCTAAACAGCTATATCTCAGAGATCCAAGGAGCCACACCGCTGTTTCAACATTATCTGGCGCTTGATCCTGTCAATGAGACACCTGTTGCCGACTATCAACCAACTGGCGGCATCAAAATGGAAAACATCGACTATCGTTACCTTTCTGACAAGCCATTGTTTCAGGGTTTATCTTTTGATTTTGAACCTAATAAAAAATACGCCATCGTCGGCGCTAGCGGTTCAGGCAAAAGTACTCTGCTGAATATTTTAAACGGTAAGATCCGTGACTATGAAGGCTCCATCACGTTGGGAAATACTGAATTATCTCAACTTGCTGCCGGACAGATCTATCAAGATGTCCTGTATATCGACCAATCTCCTTATATATTTACCGGCACGATTCGAGAAAACCTGATGTTAGATGAAACTTTCTCAGATGAAGAGCTCTATCACGCACTAGAGGAGGCAGATCTCTTAGACATGGTCCGTTCACAAAAAGATGGTTTGGATCAATTTGTCGGCGAGAACGGCCGCCTGCTTTCTGGCGGACAAAAACAGCGTTTAGCGTTAGCTCGCGGTTTTCTACGGAAAAAGAAGATTTTTTTAGTAGATGAAGGAACCGCCAATTTAGACCAAACCAGCGCTGAAAAAATCGAGCAGCTGCTTTTAGATAAAGCTGAGCTGACTGTCCTGATGATCACTCACCACCTTTCGCCAAAAATCGCCGCACAATTAGATGGTGTGTTGCATCTGCAAGACGCAGCGAAAATTCCGGCGTGATGATATGATACCGATACCCTTCTTTCGATAAAAAGGGTGTCGGTTGTTTTTTCAATATCTGGATTGTTACTTTTTTCAATTTTTGGAATAATATAAAAAAATATGTGTTATAATTGCTCAAACTTTGGAGGTGATTTTATGTCATTGATCGTCCTGATCGGCGGGCAAGCAGTCGGCAAAATGACGGTAGGCAGAGAACTGGAAAAAATGATCGATGCCAAGCTCTTGTACAACCATCAAACTATCGATCTATTTGCCAATTTTCTTGGCTATAACACCTACAGCTTTGCTCTTTCTGATAAAACTCGAAAGGAACTCTTCAAGGCTTTCATCGCAAATAAAGGAAACAATTTGACTGACTCGATCATTTTTACCGTCCTGATTGGTTTTGACGAGCCAGATAATGTAACATTTTTGCGAGATATCTCAAATATTTTTTTATCAGCAGATGAAAAGGTCTACTTTATTGAATTGGTAGCTGACCTTGAGGAACGTTTGAGTCGAAATGTTCATGAGGATCGTCTCGCCGCAAAGCCTTCAAAACGAGATATAGAATTTTCCACAAAAGAACTGTTGGATACGATGGAAAACCATCGTCTGGAAAGTCATGATGGCGAATTGAAAGAACTGTTTCCAGACGTACAATCCATGAAAATCGACAACACTTCTCTTTCGCCTTGTGAAGTTTCCGAATTGATCGTTAAAGAATTTCATCTTGTTTAAAAACGACAATTTCCGGTTGTGTTTTAAGTTTTTGACATACAAAAATTTATCTGGAGTGTAAACAATGGGTCTGATTGATTACCAAAAAGAAATTTATCAAAACAAGATTGACCATCATTTCAACGTTACTAATGTTGAAAAAGAATTTTTATTGCTTTATGGCGAGGTCGCTGAAGCATTCGATGCGTATAAGAAAAACGATAATATCGGTGATGAACTGGCTGATGTCGCTATCTATCTGCTGGGTCTTTCAGAAATACTCGGCATTGATCTTGAAGCAGAGATCCAGAGAAAAATGACCATCAACAAAAAAAGAAAGTATTCAAGTAATGGCAATGGATACGCAACAAAAATCGAATAGCCGCTATATCAGCTTTTTGAATTTTTCATGATAAAAAGATCTCACAGTAAAATATTTTACTACGAGGTCTTTTACTAGTTATATCATTCGTTGAAACTATGGAACACAAGATGCATCTTTCTCTTTAAAGAAGCCAATAAATTGAAGACAATACTTTGATCTGCTTGGTTTTCAAGTTGGACAGACTAACAAAAAAATTATTTATAGAGTCTTGTGTCCCGATAAAAAAAGTCGTATACTTTATCTTGTTCCGCGGGTGTAGTTTAGTGGTAAAACAGAAGCTTCCCAAGCTTCCGTCGCGAGTTCGATTCTCGTCACCCGCTTTTTATGGAAACGTTGATAAGTCAACGTTTCTTTTTTTACTAGTTTATTAGGTCAAGAGATTTAGTAAACACTTATGAATGACCACCGTTCTTTGTCTTTTTATTTATTTAAAAAAAGTCTTTATAACTCTAGTATTTTGTAAAACGCCGAAAACATGTTATACTACCTATCATACGAAAGATATTTTTATGAGCAAAAGATTCATCTGTTTTAATGACATTTATTCACACTGGCGTAGCTACAGGGCTACAAGGATGTATTAGAGGTAGGGAATACATCGGTTAAACGAGAAATAGCGAAATACTTTGCAACAAGTCAAACCCAACTTTAAAAATAGTAAATATTTATTAGTTAGATAGCCGTCACTGGTACTCAGTGGCGGCTATCGTTCATTTTGTATTCACTATCGCAATCAGTTCTATCAATACTTTGGAAAGTAAAGATTTTTTCCTGACTCCTTCATCGCTTTTTCCATCTTGTTCGCTTTCCCTTGGGATTTTAGCTTTAGGAAAACAAACTACGCTTACTCCAAAAAATTTCTGCATCCTTTTTTCGAAACATTTTAAATTGTACTTTTTATACATGAATTATCATAGTATTATATTTATTAGAAGTATATGTTTTACGTTATTTAAATACACAAAACCAACAGAAAAAATAATTTTTAAATATTGCAAAATAAAGTATTTTTTAAAGTGCTTCTGTGTAAGTTTGTAAATAGGAAAAATTATTAAGAAGATAATTTTTAGGAGTTGAGAAAATGGTAACTTTATTTAGTTTGATATTCATCGCTAGTGGTATAGCAACCTGGTACTTCATAAAAAAGAAACCTGATAAAAATAATAGAAATATCGCTCTCGGATTAGCTATGATTTCAATTGCTTTGATCGACATCAGCAGTACCCTTGCTAATGAAAAACAAACAGCTGAAACTACAATCTCCACATTCGAATCAGAGAAAACAAATAATACATTTGAGAATAAAAAAAATGAAGTTGATGAAACTGAAACCAGTGTTTCTAGAGAGTTTTCTAACGCAATGAAAGCTGCTGTCAACTACATCGATCTTTCTCCTTATTCCAAGGAAGGTTTATACAGTCAATTATTATACGAGAAGTATCCAGAAGATGCTGCTAGATATGCCGTAGAAAATATTGATGTTGATTGGAAATCTCAAGCCCATACTCACGCCAAACAATATCTTAGTCATTCACATTTTTCCAAGGAAGGCTTATTTAATCAATTATTGTATGATAAATATGAAGAACACGATGCTAGATATGCTGTAGAAAATATTGATGCTGACTGGAAATCTCAAGCCCAAGCACACGCCAAACAATATCTTAGTCATTCGCATTTTTCAAAAGAAGGACTATATAATCAACTATTATCTGAAAAATATGAAGAAAATGACGCTAGATATGCGATTGAGAATATCGATGCTGACTGGAAAGCACACGCATTGGCAACGGCTAAGCAATATCTTGCCGATTCTCCATTTTCAGATGCTGCTTTATATGATCAATTAATTTACGAAAAATTTACTCCTGAAGAGTCGCAATATGCAATCGACAATTTAAACTAAAAATAGAGGGTTAACCTTGTGTCAATAAATTCTTTGTAACAAGCAAAGAAGGTTCAGCAACGGTTACCGACTCTAAGTTAGAAATGGAAATCTCTTAATAAGATTTCCATTTTTTTAGATCATATATATCAAAAATCTCCTTTAACAACAGCTTGTTCGCTTTGCAAACAGAACAAATGTTCGTATAATTCTAATAAAGGAGTGATCTTATGAAGACTATAAAAGGACTTGTCACAAAAATCAAAATTTTAAACACTGCTGGTAAAACACCTCTGCTATTTTTTAAATTAGATGATACTAATTGCCTGATTGCTAATCACTCCCTTGCTTTTCTAGCTGACGTTTCTGAAAACATGATGATCTGTGTCAAAGGTTTTTACAATGAAAGAAAACAATTCATCGTACGGGAATATCACGTACTGGGTCAAACATGGATCGCAAAAGAAATGAAAAACAATAGAATGCCTCATAAAATATATTAGCCTGCTGAACAGCGGGCTTTTTATAATAGTATTAGCGCTCATCCTAATTTGCCTTTTGAACGATAATAAATCGTTATTCTCAACATCATGGATTCTTCCTATTATCACCTAGACCATCCCAGCAATTTATGTTATCCTTTGCTCGATACTTGCGGATAATTGCTGAGTTATGGTGGTAAGCATCGTTTTCTGACACACCTTCAGCCCCCGCAGTTTACAGCAATAATTAGTTTGATAAGGAGCGAGAAATATGCGTTTTCATGAAGACATCAACGAATTGATCGTAGAATTATTGGCTGATATCCAAGACATCGGCAACGAACAAATCTGGGCATTTTATGAAGAAGAAAATGATACAAAGATTTTCACAGATTATCGGTTCAAGCAAGATCCTGATGAAAAGATGCCAAAAGGGACTTCAAAAGAAAAAGTGACTGAGATACTGGCATCAGATCTTCTATCTCAACTACGTGCGCAACACTTCAATAATTCTTCTTTATAAGGTATCTAAAAAATGGAGCAGTTCTCAAAGGACTGCTCCATTTCTTTTATAATATTTTCGATAAGAAATCAATAGTACGAGGATTTTGTGCATGTTGGAAGATTTCTTCCGGAGTGCCTTCTTCCATGATGATTCCTTCATCCATAAAGAGCACACGATCCCCTACTTCTTTCGCAAAGCCCATTTCGTGAGTAACAATCACCATCGTCATTCCGTCTTTGGCTAATTGTTTCATGACCGCCAATACTTCTCCTACCATTTCTGGATCTAGTGCCGAAGTCGGTTCGTCAAACAGCATGACATCCGGCTGCATCGCTAGCGCTCGTGCAATGGCGATCCGCTGTTTTTGTCCTCCGGAAAGTGATTGGGGATAGGCATCCTTCTTGTCGCTTAAACCGACTTTTTCCAAAAGCTGCTCACTGATAGCTACAGCTTCGGCTTTGTCTTGTTTCTTTACTTTCAACGGTGAAAGTGTCAAGTTGTCCAAGACTGTCATGTTTGGGAAAAGGTTGAAGTTTTGGAACACCATCCCCATTTTTTCCCGCATTTTATAGATATCGTTGTTCTTGTCAGTGATATCGACACCTTCGAAATAAATATTGCCTTTTGTCGGTACTTCCAACAGATTCAAGCAGCGTAAAAAGGTGCTTTTCCCTGACCCTGACGGACCGATGATCACTACGACCTCGCCTTTTTTTATTTCTGAATCGATTCCTTTCAATACCTGATTTTTCTTAAATGATTTATGCAAACCATCCACTTTGATCAGTGTGTCTGTCATTGATCCATCCTCCTATCTTTGATACCCTTTACCCATTTTTTCTTCCCATAAAGCTAAAAGGCGACCAGTGAAGAAAGTCAAGATAAAGTAGATCGCGGCAGCTATATATAATGGTTCTAATGGGATATAAGAGTTGGTGATCACGATCTGCGCACTGCTTAGCAATTCATAGATCCCAATCGTTGAAAGCAAGGACGAATCTTTGATCAAGGTAATAAATTCATTACCCATCGATGGCAAGATATTGCGCAAAGCTTGCGGCAAGATAACGTAGCGCATCGCTTGTAACGGACGCAGACCTAATGATTCCGCCGCTTCTTTTTGGCCTACTTCAACGGAAATGATCCCGCCTCTGACGATCTCTGCCACATAAGCGCCGGAATTCAATGAGATCACAATGATCCCGGGAATCAAGCGTCCAAAGTCAACATCTAAAACGCCTAGTGAAACAGTCGGCGCATGGATCACACCTTGCAGCAAACCAAAACCAATCAAAATCTGGATCAGCATGGGTGTACCTCGCAGGATCTCAATATAGATATTCGCAAACCAGCGCAAGGGAGAAACCTGTGACAGTTTCATCAGCGCAATAATGACGCCGATGATCGTACCGAAAATGATCGTCACAACGGAAATGATGATCGTTACCATTGTTCCTGACAGAAAATAAGGAAAAAAATCTGGTAAAAAGGAAAAATTCATAATTCTGACCTCTATCTATTTATCAGCGTTTTTATTCGCTAATTCAATATTTTTTTGAACGAACTCTTCGATCTTGCCTGAATCGTTCAATTTTTTGATGATTTTGTCGATCTCTGTTTTAAGAGTACCGCTGTCTTTTGGCAATGCAATCGAGTACGCTTCATCTTTGCTGGATTTCAAATCGATATCAGCAAATTGCAGATCAGGATTTTGTGAAATGTAAGAAGCGCCGACTGTTTCTTCTACGACTAACGCATCGATCGAACCTTGATTCAATTCAATGATCAAGTTAGGTACTTTAGCAACAGAAACCATCTGTGCATCAGGAAGCTGTTGTTTGACTACATCTTCTTGAACGGAACCTTTTTGCGCGCCGACTTTTTTGCCTTTCAAGCTGTCGACAGAGGTGAATTTATCCGCGTTTTTCTTATTCACGATCACCTTTTGAGGTGGATTGTAGTAGTTATCCGAGAAGTCGAAAGATTTTTTACGTTCTGGTGTGGCTGAGATCCCTGAGATTGCGATATCGACTTTTCCTTGTTCCAATGAACTGAGGACAGCATTGAACTCCATATCCATAAATTCGATATCAACACCTAAATCATCAGCGATAGCATTCGCCAGATCCACATCGGCTCCAACGATTTTATCTTTGCCATCGACCATCGAGTGGAACTCAAAAGGTGCAAAGTCCGCAGACATCCCAACTTTCAGAACTCCTGCATCTTTGACAGCATCCAATGCTTTACTTTGTGAATCTCCTTCTGATTTCTGACTGCCGCCGCATGCTCCCAGCATAAACAACAACGCGACCGCTGCAACTCCACTTAGAATTTTTTTCATAATACCCGCTCCCTTGTTAAATATTTATACATATATTAGTGCTTTATCGATAATGTATACATAATATCACAGCTCATTTGATTTTTCATCCACTTTTTGAAACTTTTTTGAAATTTAATTCGATATTCTTTCAACAAATGAATGTTTAAACAAAAAAACGGATAGCAGACGAGTAAGTCTGCCATCCGGCTGGTTCAGTTTCAATTGATTGTTGTTTCAATAAAGTTTATAAAATCCTAGTTAGATCCTCAAAATTTGCGGAAGCGTTCATATCTTGCCGCTAGACGTTCTGATTGTGTCATTGCTGAAAGTATATGCAGTTTCTCAATCAACCCTTTGCGGATCATCTGATTGATTTTTTCTTGAGGGATCGGCTGTCCGTTTAGCGTTTCAGGGATCACTCGGTCAACGATCTCCAGTTCCGCCAGTTCCGCAGCAGTGATTTTCATCAATTCCGCGGCTTCTTTCGATCGGCTGCCATCTTTCCAGAGGATCGATGCAAAGCCCTCCGGAGATAAAATCGCGTAAATAGAATGTTCCAGCATCCAGACTTCATCCCCTAACGCAAGTGCCAATGCCCCACCACTGCCGCCTTCACCAATGATAATAGCGACGATCGGTACTTTTAAATCTGACATTTCCAAAAGATTGCGGGCAATAGCTTCCCCTTCACCGCGTTCTTCGGCCCCCACACCGCAGAATGCGCCGGCTGTATTGATAAAAGTAATCACAGGTCGCCCGAATTTTTCGGCTTGCTTCATCAAACGCAGTGCTTTACGGTAGCCTTCAGGATGAGGCGCGCCAAAATTTCGGCGAAGATTTTCTTGCAAGTCTTTGCCTTTTTGGATACCGATCACAGTGACAGGCTTTTGATCCAACAGCGCGATCCCGCCAACGACTGCTTCATCGTCAGCAAACAAACGATCTCCGTGAAATTCTTGGAATTCATCAAAAAGCGCCTCAAAATAATCAAGAGCAGTCAGTCGATCTTTTGCTCGCGCTAATTGAACGATGTCATGAGCAGTCATTTTCATGTGATCGACCATCCTTTCATCGTATGGAATTTCAGCAGTTGATAGATTCGTTGTTTCAATTCTTTCCGAGGAACGATTTGATCGACGAAACCATGTTTTTGTAAAAATTCGGCTTTCTGAAAGTCATCTGGCAATTCTTGCTTGATAGTCTGCTCGATTACTCGACGGCCGGCAAAGCCAATCAAGCTTTGTGGTTCAGCTAAGATAATGTCGCCTTCCATCGCAAAACTTGCTGTCACTCCGCCTGTTGTCGGATCGGTCAAAACAGTTAAATAAAATAATCCGGCTTCACTGTGGCGTTTGACAGCGGCGGAAATTTTCGCCATTTGCATTAAAGAAAAGATTCCTTCTTGCATTCTCGCGCCTCCTGAAGCTGTAAAAATAACGACTGGCAGACGCTTTTTTGTTGCCCGTTCAAATAAACGAGTGATCTTTTCGCCAACTACTGTTCCCATACTTCCCATAATAAAATGCGAATCCATGATGCCTAATGCAAAAGGCAGACCTTGGATCGTTGCTTCACCAGTTAAAACAGCTTCCTTCAATCCGGTCTTTTCTTGCATCGTTTCGATTTTTTCTTGATATCCCGGAAATTGCAGCGGATCTTTTGTCACGCATTCTGTATCCCATTCCTCGAAGCTTTTTTCATCGATCGTAATAGCGATCCGTTCCCAAGCGCTGATCCGAAAATTATAGCCGCAATGCGGGCATACTTTTTCAATACCGATTTCTTTTGTATAAAGTGTATGTTTACAATTCGGACACTTGGCCCACATATTGTCAGGGACATGAGGAGCGTTGGCAGGCGCTGCATTATGATTAGGATTAATACGAATGTAATTTTTCTTTTTCTTAAATAGAGCCATTCTTCACACTCCTACTGTTCAGGCGTCCAATTTGGTAAAAATGTTTCTTGTAAAAACGCGGTGGTATAGTCCCCAGCGATCACTTGAGGATGACTGATCAGATCCATTTGGAATTCTGCATTGGTCATGACTCCTTCTGTTACCAATTCTCCCAACGCACGCTGCATCTTCATCAATGCTTCAAAACGATTGTCACCATGTACGATGACTTTTGCGATCATAGAATCATAATAAGGAGGGATCGTATAGCCGGAATACATCCCGCTATCCACCCGGATCCCTAATCCGCCGCTAGGCAAAAAGAGATTATTGATCGTTCCAGGAGATGGCGCAAAATTAAAGGCTGGATTTTCCGCGTTGATCCGGCACTCGATGGCATGTCCTGATAAGCGGATATCTTCTTGTTCCAATTCAAGAGGCTCATTAGCCGCGATCTCGATCTGTTTTTTTACAAGATCGATCCCAGTAACCATCTCAGTGATAGGATGTTCTACTTGGATTCGCGTATTCATTTCCATGAAGTAAAAATCGCCGCTTTCATCCATCAAAAATTCAATCGTCCCGGCATTCCGATAATTGACCGCTTTTGCTGCCCGAACAGCTGCTGCACCCAACTCCTGTCTTTTCTTCTCTGAGATCACGACAGATGGCGATTCTTCCAAGACTTTCTGATTGTTTCTTTGTAAGGAGCAATCTCGTTCCCCTAAATGAAGGACCTTGCCAAATGCGTCCCCTAAGATTTGGACTTCGATATGACGTGCTGGATAAATGATTTTCTCCAGATACATGGCGTCATTACCAAACGCCGCTTTTGCTTCCTGCTGAGCAGAGGCAAAATGCTGAGGCAATTCTTCTTTGGAAAGGACTTTGCGGATCCCTTTGCCTCCGCCACCGGCTGCTGCTTTCAACATGACTGGATAGCCGATCTTTTCGGCAATCGCCAAAGCTTCCTCTACGTCAGAAACTTCGCCGTCGCTTCCAGGGATCACCGGTACATCAGCTTCATTCATCAATTGCCGGGCATTGATTTTATTTCCCATGGCATCGATCGTTTCGCTGGTGGGTCCAATGAATGTGACATTGATTTCTTCACACATCGCGGCAAATCGGCTGTTTTCAGATAAAAAGCCAAATCCCGGATGGATCGCTTCGGCCTTTGTGATGACTGCGGCACTTAGTATCTGTTGGACATTTAGATAAGAATCTGCGGCTTTTGCCGGTCCGATACAGATCGCTTCATCCGCTAATTCCGTATGCAGTGCTTCCCGATCTGCTTCGGAATAAACAGCCACCGTCGAAATTCCCAATTCGCGACAAGCACGAATGATCCGTACGGCGATTTCTCCGCGATTAGCAATCAATACTTTCGAAAACATACATCGTCACCTACCCAATCATAAACGTCAGCTCTGCTTCGGCAACTTTTTTACCGTCCACATATGCTACGCCCTTGCCGATGCCGGCTGAGGACTTGACTTTCAACAGCTCCACTTCCAGCATCAATGTATCCCCCGGTGTTACTTTGCGGCGGAATTTTGCTTTATCGATCCCGCCAAAATAAGCAGTCTTTCCTTGGAAATTTTCTAACGATAACAAAGCGACTGCACCGGCTTGAGCCATAGCTTCAAGGATCAATACTCCCGGCATTACCGGTTCATGAGGAAAATGTCCTTGGAAAAACGGTTCATTGACAGAGACATTCTTTTTGGCAACGATTTTTTTGCCGATTTCCATTTCTTCCACACGATCGATCAGTAAAAATGGATATCGATGAGGAATGATTTTTTTGATTTCTTCAACAGTCATTAAAGACATTTCTTTATCCTTCTTTCACTGCAAACAATGGTTGGTTGTATTCCACTGCCTGCTCATTTTCCACAAGTACTTCGACGATTTCTCCTGAAACATCACTTGTGATCTCGTTCATGACTTTCATCGCTTCAACGATACATAATACATCGCCTTTTTTCACGTGATCGCCAACTTTTTTAAAGACAGGTTTGTCGGCACTAGGAGCCAGATAGACCAAACCGACTAACGGTGAAACGACCTTTGTTGTATCTTCAGCTGTTTCACTTGCAGGTGTCGGCGCTGTTTCCACTGCGCTGCTGACTGGGCTGATTGGAGCCATTTGAACAGCGCCGCTTGCGGCAGGCTCTAATGACACGACTCTATCAGCATCAGAGTCATGACTCATCGTATTTTTATTGAAATAAAGTTCAAAACTGTTTTCTCGTAATTTGAATTCGGTCAATGATGATTCATCAAAACGATTCAGCAGATTTTTGATTTCTTGGATCTCCATCCTTAATCCCCCCAACGTTTTAGGCAGATCACTGCATTATGTCCGCCAAAGCCAAGCGAATTGCTCAGCGCGTAATTTAATTCTGCCGGTTGGCTTTGATTTTTTACTACGTTCAGATCAATTTCCGGATCTTGTTCGCGAACGTTGATGGTTGGCGGTACGAATTGATGTTGCAGCGCCAATAGACTGGCAATGGCTTCGATCCCGCCGGCTGCACCCAGCAAATGACCGGTCATTGACTTCGTGCTGCTTACATAAGTATTTTTATAAGTATCTCCCAACCCATATTGGATAGCTTTCGCTTCGGCTTTGTCATTAGCTGGTGTGCTTGTACCGTGGGCATTCACATAACCAACTTCTTCCCCGGTGATCCCGGCTTCTTGCATAGCCAACCGCATCGCTTTGCCGGCACCTGAACCATCAGGATTAGGTGCAGTCATATGGTAGGCATCGCAATTAGCGCCGTAGCCTACGACTTCTGCTAAAATAGTTGCACCGCGTTTTTTCGCATGTTCATAAGATTCAAGTACCATAACGCCGGCACCTTCACCCATGACAAATCCGCTGCGGTCTTTATCAAAAGGAACAGAGGCTTTATTTGGATCTGTTTCACGGGTCAATGCAGTCAGTGATGCAAAACCGGCGATACCGATTTGATTGATAGAAGCTTCCGCTCCGCCTGCCAACATGATATCCGCATAGCCGTGTTTGATATTACGGAATGCTTCTCCAATCGAATGCGTTCCTGATGCGCAGGCTGTAACTGTACTTGTGCAGATTCCTTTCGCGCCGACTCGCAATGCGATATTTCCTGCGACCATGTTCACAATAGACATCGGTACGAACATCGGTGATACGCGCGCTGATCCTTTTTCATGCATCCGGATCACTTGGTCTTGGATGGTCTGTAAACCGCCGATCCCTGATCCTACCATCACACCAAAACGATCCACATCGACATCATCTTTCGTGAATTTAGCCATTTCCATTGCTTCTAAAGCCGCATAGACGCCATAGATAGAAAACATATCCATCCGTTTCGCATCTTTTTTGATGAAATATTTATCGAAAGGGAACTCTTTTACTTCGGCTGCTAATTTGATGCCTGTATCTTCCGCATCAAAATGGGTGATTTCACAGATGCCGTTCGTTCCTTCTTTTAAACTGTTTAAAAATGTTTCTGCATCATTTCCGATGGGTGAAGCTACACCATATCCTGTGATAACTACTCGATTCACTGCATTTTCCTCCTATTAACCGTGCATGACCAATCCGCCATCCACGTTAATGACTTGACCTGTGATATAAGGGCTCTTTGCTAAAAATACGGCAGTATTAGCAACATCATTGGTTGTGCCGAATTGTTGCAAAGGAATATTTTGTGTGACTTGTTCTTTTACTTTATCAGAAAGTGTTTCTGTCATATCAGTAGCAATAAAACCTGGAGCGATCGCGTTGCAGGTGATCCCTCTTGCCGCAAGCTCTCGTGCGACAGATTTTGTGAATCCAATGACACCGGCTTTACTTGCTGAATAATTTGATTGACCGATATTACCGATCAACCCGGAAACAGAAGTCAGATTGATGATGCGGCCTTCACGAGCTTTCAACATTTTTTTCGTGATATGCTGTGTCATATTGAAGGTTCCTGTCAGATTGATTTTCAAGACTTTATCAAAATCTTCTGCAGACATCCTCATCAATAATTTATCGTTGGTGATACCAGCATTGTTGACCAAGATATTGATTGGGCCCAAATCTTTTTCTGCACTGGCGATCATCTCACCAGCAATCTCAAAATCAGAAATATCGCCGGAAACACCGATACATTTCACATGATGTTGTTGGATCTTTTGGATCAATTCTTGAGAGATCTCGCCGCGGCCGTTTAAAATGATATTCGCGCCTTCTTTAGCGAATGCTTCAGCGATCGCTAAACCGATTCCTCGTGTGCTGCCTGTTACAAAAACATTTTTTCCTTGAAGTTCCATCGCTTCCTCCTATGACCACTGAGCGATCGTCGATGCCAATGTTTCCGCATCTTCTACCCGCAGCGTGTCAATTGTTCGATCTATTTTTTTGATAAAACCGGTAAGGACTTTTCCAGGTCCGATTTCTACGGTTCGAGTGATTCCTAATTCTTTGAACGTCGCGATACTTTCATAAAAACGTACAGGCGACATTACTTGTTTTTCTAATATATGTTTGATCTCATCTTCAGAAATGACCTTTGCTGTCATGGTACTGACAACAGGGACCGCCATTTTTGAAAAATCAACTTCTTTCAATGTCTCTCTCAGTTTTTCTGCAGCAGGCTGTAAGAGCGGTGTATGGAACGGTCCGCTGACATTTAGCGGGATCATCCGCTTAGCTCCTGCTTCTTTTAAATATTCTAAAGCAGCATCCACCGCAGCGACTTCTCCGCCGATGACGATTTGTTGCGGCGTATTGTAATTGGCTGGAGCCACGATTCCCAATGTTAAAGCTTTGCGGCAACACTCTTCGATGGTTTCAATAGGGGTATTCATGACAGCGACCATTTTGCCGGTTCCTTGCGGTGCCGCTTGAGTCATATAGGCTCCGCGCTTTGCAACCAGTGCGACTGCTGTTTGAAAATCGATCGCTCCACTGGCAACCAATGCCGAATATTCTCCCAAGCTCAACCCCGCCAGAGCATCTGCTTGAAATCCTTTTTCTGCCAGTACTCGCCAAAATGCAATACTAACAGTCAATATCGCTGGTTGTGTATATTCAGTTTGATTCAGCTGATCATTTTCTGTAAAACATAAATCAGCCATGTCATAGCCTAAAACTTCACTTGCTTGAGCAAACGTTTGACGAACGATAGGTTCTTGTTCATACAGCTCTTTTCCCATGCCGGGATATTGAGCACCTTGTCCGCTAAATATAAAAGCTGTTTTCATGCATTTCTCCTTTAACTTGGCGTGCTATTTAAGGAATCAACAATTGCTTTGATTTCCTTATAATAGAAAGAAAACATTCTTTCCATTATAAGAAAAGGGAATGTGACACCACCCAACACTAGCAAAAATACCCAAACTATATAAATTCCGGACACAAATTGCTTTGTGATGGATAAGCTGCTGCATAGCAAGAGCTTTATATAATTCAGGTAACTGTCGCTTGATAGACGTTCGTCACAGTCCCTCGACCTGTTAATTAGGCTTGTTGTTTTTCAACGTATTTAACTAGATCTTCAACTGTTTTGATTCCTTCTTCAACTTCGATCTTCACATCGAACTCATCTTCGATCTCATTGATGATTTGGAATAAATCCAAGCTGTCTGCTTCTAGATCTTCTTGGATGTTTGTATTTAATTGAATTTCTGAAGTTTCTTTACCTAACTCTTCTGCTACGATTTCTTGAATTTTTTCGAATACCATGTTTATAGTCCTCCAATAATTTTATGATTGATTTTATTTGTGAACAGGGATTAAATATTCAGCAGGATCGAACCGTAAGTAAGTCCTCCGCCAAAACCTGAAAACACCAACTTTTGTTTGCTTCCCAAAACGATCCTGCCATCTGTGACAGCTTCGTCCAAGAGAATTGGGATACTTGCTGCAGAAGTATTGCCATACTTCGCCATATTTTGCAGAAATTTTTCTCGCGGTTGTTTTAATTTTTTCGCTACTTTATCAAGTATCCGCGCATTTGCCTGATGCAGTATGAAGTAATCTACTTGATCATCGGCAATCACTTCTGAGATTTGCGAAACCACCGTGCGGGTCGCAAAATCAAAGATATCTCGTCCCAGCATCGCTAAGTAAGGAGATTGTTTTGTCCCTTGCGCATATGGACTTTCATTTGTCACAAATCCCGATGTCAAAGACTGAGCTTTTTTTCCGTCGGCTTGCAGTAGTTCTCTTATGATCATCGGTTCATCATCAGCCTCGATCAACACCCCGGCTGCTCCGTCGCCAAACAAAACGGCTGTCGAGCGGTCTTGCCAATCTAAAACTTTCGATAATACTTCTCCACCGATCACCAAGCCTTTTTTCGAACCTGTGCGGATCAGTTTTTCAGCCATCGACAATGCGTAGACAAATCCTGAACAAGCGGCGCTTAAATCAAAGGCAAAGGCATTGTTTGCCTGGATGTTTCCCTGCACTTGGCAGGCAACTGAAGGTGTTACATAATCCGGTGACATAGTCGCTACTAAAATGAAATCCAATTCTTCAGGCTGTAATGAACGTTTTTGTAATAGCTGACGAGCTACCTCAGTACATAGATCCGAGGTGTTTTCAGTAGTTACGACATGTCGTTCCATGATACCTGTACGGGAATAGATCCACTCAGAGGAAGTATCTATGATCTCTGAAAGTTGCTGATTCGTGATAATTTTTTGCGGTACATAGCTCGCTGTTGTAGTAATTCTTCCAAAATATTCCATCATCTTCACTTATATTCCTGTAAAAAGTCATGTAAATTTTTTAAAGCTTTTAAAAGTACAGCTTCTTCATCATCACCCATGTCTTGCAACACGCGTTTGATCATTTGACGATGAAAATATTGATGGACCCGGAAAAGCAATTTTCCTTTTTTGGTCAGTCCTAATTTCACCACACGCCGATCATCCTCGCTGCGTATCCGTTGCACGTAACCCTTCTTTACCAAACGATTGATCGCTGTTGTCAGCGTACCGACAGTAATGGAAAGTTCCTTGGCTACTTCCGAGGTGGTCTTCTTTTTGTACATTCCGATTGCTTCGATGGTATGCATCTCCGTGATCGACAAATCATTGAATTGTGATTTTTTTAATTCTGATTCTTCAATCGTCAAGATATCATTGAAGACACTTACCAGGTAATCATTAACTGTTTCTAAATCTCGTTCCACGGTTTCACCATCCAAAATACTTTGATTATCAAATCATTTGACTATCAAAATATATTATATGTTTTTCAAAATTGCAAGTCCTTTTTCTTATTTTTTTCCTTTTCCACATAATTTATCGTACGAATAACACTTTTTTTAATCTTCTTTTCTTAAAATAATCACTTTATTAAAATAAATTTATTTTGATAATCAAATTAATTATCAAGAAACCATCGTTCGTTCTTTTTCCAACCTTGTTCTTCTTATGATTTTCTGGTATCTTCACACTATGGAATATTTAAAACAAAAAGCCGCTCAGCTCCCACTAACACCGGGAATTTATCTGATGAAAGATCAGCATGGTCAAATCATTTATGTAGGCAAAGCCAAAAATCTGAAAAATCGCGTGCAATCTTATTTTCGTCATAATCCTAATCATTCCAATAAAGTATTGCGAATGATCTTCAATATCGTTGATTTCGAGACCATCGATGTCCAAACTGAATTGGACGCATTATTGTTGGAATGCCAGTATATCCAGCGCTATCATCCCCTTTACAATCGACAAATGAATTACTATCAAAACTACTTGTATGTCGGTATCGTTGCAGATGAGATCGTTCTTTCGCCGGAGTATCGCACAGGATTCTGGGGACCATTTCGCCAGTATAAGTCATTGCCGGATTTAGTGATCTGTTTAAACGATACATTTTTACTGCCTAAGACGAATCATCTGACACGTCTGGCCATTCAACGGCAACTGCCTCAGTTAGAAGATATGGCTATTGATCAGCGTCTAAAATCGATCAAAGGTCTTTTTACCGGTCGATCAACCGATTATTTTCAATTGTTAGAAGCTCGGATCAGACACGCCAGCGAACACCTTAATTTTGAGCTGGCCGGTAAACTGCAAGCAGACTTCCAACACGCCCAACAGCTCTACGATTATATCCTTCGCAGGAAGACCTTTTTGAAACAAAAAGAGCTGATTTTCTCACTGCCGATCACCACAGATGAAAATGATCCGCGAAAAAAATATTATCAAGTCTCCTATGGCCGGATCATTCAGACGAAAGTCGCTGACGAGCAGCCTGATTTCCAGCCACCGAAACAAAAAAACAGCCACTTGGAAAAAGCGGAAGTCGATCCTACTGATATTTTGATCAGTTATTACCGTCGCTTCATCCAACCAGCCAAAAGCAGAAAAGTTTAAAAAAATAACAAAATAAAAACGGGAACTTCCAGGATTCTGCAGGTATACTGCAAAATCTGAAAGTTCCCGTTTCTTTGCGAAGTTGTACATAACCAGCGCCCTTTGGTTATTGAATCAAGTCATAAATCTCCATAGCAACAATATCAATATTATCAAATTGATAGCTTTGATGCGTATCTGCTTCGGTCAATTCAAAGGTTTCTGTCGCCTTATCATAAGTCACCGTACATTTTTCGACGCCTTCTTTTTCAAAACGGCGTACTTGTACTTCATTGTCGGTTGCTTCTGTCATCGCTTCAAGGCGTTTGATGATGGCAACTAATTGTGAACTTTTCATCCGAAAGCCTCCCTTTCTACATTTCTGTTACATTGTATCAAAAGCGTTCTAGGCTTGCATTGTTTTTTGCAAAAAAAACATGTTTTTTTTATATTTTCTAATCGTTCCACCATAGTTTGATCAATGCTTGTGTACCATCATTTTCAAACCCATTTTCCGCCAACTGTTGATAAAGCTCAACTGCCTTCTGGGTACTTGGCAGATTCAGATCCATCTTTTCCGCTTCATCCAAAGCGATTTTCAGATCTTTGATAAAATGTTTGACGAAAAATCCTGGTGTATAATCTTGCTTCAAGATTCGCGGACCATAATTTAACATCGACCAGTTGGCTGCACTGCCGCCAGCTAATGTATCGATTACTTTAGGAAGATCTAGTCCAGCTTTTTTCGCGTAAACCAGCATTTCCGTCATACCTGTCATGGTGCCGGCAATCATGATTTGGTTTGCCATTTTCGTATGTTGCCCTTTACCGGCGCCTCCATGAAGCGTATAGGTTTTACCGATCACTTGAAAGACAGGCAGAACTTTTTCAAAGGTTTCGCTTTTCCCGCCAGCCATGATCGTCAACGTCGCATTCTTAGCGCCAAGATCTCCGCCGGAAACCGGTGCATCCAGACTTTCCGCACCTTTTTCTTCAGCTGTTTTTGCGATTTCTTCTGCCAATGTTGGTGTACTTGTCGTCAAGTCGACTAAAATTTTGCTTTTCACATCTGCTTGAAAAATCCCATGATCTCCGTAATAGATCTCTTTCACATCTTGCGGATATCCTACCATGGAAAAGATCAATTCGCTGTCTGATGCGATTTCTTTTGGTGTGTCTTTCCAGATAGCGCCACGGGCTACCAAATCGTCTGTCTTGCTTTTTGTACGATTATACACAAATAGTTCATGACCGGCAGCCATTAGATGTTCTACGATAGCATGTCCCATTACACCGGTTCCGATAAATCCAATTTTCAAAATAATTCCTCCAAACTAAAAAAATTCACACTCTTAGTATACGCTAAAAGTGTGAACTTGTATCGCAAGTTGTTCATTACATCGAGGTTTTTTTGAAAGAACGCAGCTTCACTTTGATCTTTTTCATGGATGGTTCGGTGTCCTTTTCCAGCTCAAGAGAACTGTAATAAGCCAGCATATCGTTATAGAAATCCAGCATCGATTCACCAAAATGTGTCGCAGAGATCTCATAGAGTTTCGTTTCCAAAACATGTTCATTTTTAGGGATTTGCTGTTGGATATATGCCACCAAAGCCTCCGCGAATTGTTCTTCAAATTCAAAGGTTGTCCCTAATGAAGGATCATCGATCAAATTGTCTAAATAATCGCTGCTTTCCACTACTAAAGGTGTACCTGCTGCCATCGCTTCTGTGTACGTCAATCCTTGTGTCTCTGAGGTCGATGCGCTGACGAAATAATCTGCCGCATGATAATAGAAAGCAACTTCGTCATTTGGGACCTCTCCGGTAAACTGTACATAATCGGTCAGTTCTAATTCATCTACTAGTTCTTTTAATGTGTCCAGATACGGTCCTTTGCCCACCACAACTAAACGAGCCTGAGGCAATCGCGTGATAACATCAGAAAAGCCATGAATGATTGCCTGAATATTTTTTTCGTATGAAATACGGCTTAGCGATAAAATCATTAATTGATCTTCAGAAATGTTCAAATTTGCGCGAACAGCTTGACGTGTCTCTTCGGTGATATCCGGACGCTCGAATTTTTCGATCTCGATCCCGGTAGGAATGATCCGCATTGGCGATGTGACACCATAAGAACGCAATGTATCGATCACTCGTTCACTAGGACAAACGACTCCCGTTGTGTGATTGGCAAACAATCGGGAAAAATATTTTACATGAGACGGCCGCAAGACCTTCCCTTTTGCTACATAATGTAAATAATCTTCATACATGGTGTGATAAGTATGGATGACTGGAACTTTCAATTTCTTCCCTACAAGTTTGCCCAGCAATCCCGCACCAAATTCTGTGTGGGTGTGGATCAAATCCAGTTCTAATTCTTTGGCAATACGATACGCATACCACATTCCCCGAACCACTAGACGACGATCTTTGAACGACATGAAGGGAACACTCGGCATACGAATGATATCTTTTTCCATCGCTTTCGCATTGGGGTCTGTTGTAGTAAAAATATAGACTTCATGACCTTTATTCTCCAACTCATGTTTGAGCGTTTTAATGGATGTTGCTACTCCGCTTACCTGGGGAAAATAGGTATCTGTAAAAAATCCGATTTTCACGTTTCTTCCTCCAAACTACATTACTTTTTCCTCATTCAGGACATGTTCATAAACCACTTTTAATTCTTCACCAATTCTGCGAATGCTTTTACTTTTAGCAGTCTCATAGCCAGCGAGCGAAAAATCCGGTAGTTTTTCTTCCATGATATCGGAAATCTTTTGCGCGAATCCTTGATTATCATTCGCCATATAACTATTTTGCTGATTTTCCAGCCAACCATTATAAACAGGAATATCTCGTACTAAAACTTTCTGTTTGCTGGCCAGAGCTTCTAAAACGACGATCCCTTCAGTTTCTTCATAAGAAGGAAAGAAGAACAGATCTGCTCCGGAAAAGGCACCTTGGATGATCTCGCCTTGGATATAGCCAGGAAAAATAACATTCTCAGGATGTTCTTCTTTTACCAGATCACGGATATTTTTAGGGATGGTATACATTGGTGTATGACCAAACCAGATAAATGTATATTGCGGAAACTGCTTCGCTATTTCTACAAAATCAATGATTCCTTTCCGCTCAAAAAACAATCCCACAGAAATGATCACCTTTTGTTCAGGAGCTAAATTGAAATACTCCCGAAATTTTTGTTCTTTTGCAGGATCAGGAGCAAATTTTTCTAAGTCGATCCCGTTAGAAATAGCAGTAATCGGTACTGTCAGACCATAGCTTTCCAATAATTCTTTCGAATAAGGAGTCGGTGTGATCAATTGATCAGCTTTTGAATATAAACTGACCAAATACTTTTTATATATCGGCGATAGCTGATTTGAACCAATAAAGGAATTGCGGAAATCTTCTTCTGTCGAATGTGCATGATAAATCACTTTTTTCCCTGCACGTCGCGCTTTGTTTACCATGTTATGACTATTTATCCCATAGGTGTTGATATGCAAGATATCGTAATCCTCATCATGAGGGTCACAAGTATAGTCGACGCCGACTTCGCTCAATGCTCTTTTTTGGTGGGATAATGCTCGGCCAATCCCAGATTTTTCAAGCATTTTTTCTCCTTCGAAATAAAGTAAGACCTTCAAAGAGAATACCCTCCTTTTTGTATGTTACAAACATTATAGCACAGCTCTTCTAAAATTCTCTCCACCTACAGACCTAGATTTAAAAACTATTAAACAAGAAAACGGCTGTAATTAAAAAAAGATGGAAGAACAGCTGATATTCAGCTATCCATCCATCTTTTTTAAAAGTATCGTTATTTTACGTATTGTTCTACTAATTCAACAACTTCTTCTAACGTGTCGCATTCTTTCAATGCGCGGTCAGCAAGTTCTTGCATATCAGTAGTAGACAAGCGTTTCATCAAGCTGCGAGTCTTCAATACAGAAGTCGCGCTCATTGAGAACTCATCCAAGCCCATACCCATCAACAATGGTACAGCTGTTTGATCTCCCGCCATTTCTCCACACATACCAGCCCATTTACCTTCTGCGTGTGCAGCATCGATCACGTTTTTGATCAAGCGCAAGATAGAAGGATTGTATGGTTGATACAAGTAAGAAACGCGTTCGTTCATACGGTCAGCAGCCATTGTGTATTGGATCAAGTCATTTGTTCCGATACTGAAGAAGTCAACTTCTTTCGCGAATTTATCTGCTAAAACAGCAGCTGCTGGAATTTCGATCATGATCCCTACTTGGATCGAATCAGAGATCGCAACGCCTTCGCTGATCAGTTTTTGACGTTCTTCTTCGTAAATTTTCTTAGCTGCACGGAATTCTTTCAATGTAGCTACCATTGGGAACATGATACGCAAGTTGCCGTGAGCAGAAGCCCGCAGCAATGCCCGCATTTGAGTACGGAACATGTCATCGCCTAATTCAGACAAGCTGATACGCAATGCACGGTAACCCAAGAACGGATTCATTTCATGAGGCAGTTGCAAGTAAGGAAGTTCTTTGTCGCCCCCGATATCCATCGTACGAACAACAACAGGTTTGTCTCCCATACCTTCTAAAACAGCTTTGTAAGCCGTATATTGATCTTCTTCAGTTGGAAAATCAGATGAATCCATGTATAAGAATTCTGTACGGTACAAACCGATCGCTTCAGCGCCGTTATTGTGTACGCCATCTAAATCTTTTGGCGTACCGATATTAGCAGCTAATTCGAAATGTTTGCCGTCAGCTGTAACTGTTTCTGCATTTTTTAATTTTTCCCATTCTGCTTTTTGAGCAGCATAGTCTTCTCCAGCTTTGATAAATTCAGCTTTTTGTTCTTCGTTAGGGTCGATGATCACGTCCCCTGCGATCCCATTGACAGCTAAAATATCGCCGGCCTTAACTTTAGCAGTGATTTCTTTTGTTCCCACGATTGCAGGAATTTCTAAAGAACGTGCCATGATGGCAGAGTGTGAAGTACGTCCGCCGATATCAGTTACGAATGCTTTAACAAAATTGCGGTCTAATTGCGCCGTATCACTTGGAGTCAAGTCATGGGCAACCACAACAACTTCTTCGTTGATCATGGATGGATTTGGTAAAGTAACCCCTAACAAATGTGCCATGATACGTTTTGCAACGTCACGAATGTCAGCTGCGCGTTCTTGCATATAAGCATTGTCATCCATCGCTTCGAACATACCGATATACATGTCAGTAACTTCTTTCAATGCTGATTCAGCATTGACTTTGTTATCTTTCACGTTTTGCTTGATTTGACCAATCATTTCTGGGTCGCTAAGAACCATTAAATGAGCGTCAAATACTTGCGCTTCTTCTTCACCGAGGCTTTGCGCTGCTTTTTCCCGAATTTGAGTCAATTCATCGGTAGACTTTGCCAAAGCTTCGTCTAAACGTTTTTCTTCTGAATCTGTATCTTCCACAGTTTTTTTGCTGAAAGATAAATCCGGTTGAACTAGCAGGTAAGCTTTCGCAACGGCTACTCCGTCACTTGCGGCGATCCCTTTTAGCATTTCAGCCATTATTCAGATAATCCTTCTTTCTTCATTGTATCAACGATTGCTGCCATTGCGTCTGCTTCGTCAGCACCTTCAGCTGTGATTGTAACGTCAGAACCTTGACCAACGCCTAAAGACATAACGCCCATGATTGATTTAAGGTTTACAGATTTGCCTTTGTACTCTAAGTTGATGTCAGAGTTGAATTTGCTTGCTGTTTGTACTAATAAGGTAGCTGGACGTGCGTGAATTCCAGTTTCTGCTACTACGCGAAAGTCTTTCTTTTCCATAATCGATCGTTCTCCTTTATAAAACAAAGTTTTTTTGTTAGGGCTTCTTCTGCTTTTTACAATGTAAAAAAGGCATTTAAAAATCCCTTTCAACTGTAAAGATTACCATTTTTTTATCAATGTTACAACCGTTTTCTACTAATTAATCGTTTATTCAACCGTTGGCGGCTGATTTTTTTGATAGCGATAAATGATTTTTCCGTTTAGACCGGCTTCTCCAACGAAAGCTGTGCGATCTTCGCATTTCAGCCAAGCTTCGCGAAACGTCAAAAAGTCCGCCTGCTCTACTAAAAGTTCAGCAAGCGTTCCGTCACGCAGCTCCCGCAATTTTTCTTCGTAAGGATTTTCAAACATCATTTTCCCTCCTCTGCATTATTAGTATACTTATTTTTTGGCATTCCACAAGAAGGCGAAATCACTGCTTTATGCTTAGTCTAAGCAATAGTGAAAAGAACTTCTGTTCGAGTGTAATTAGTTGCATCTTATCAAAAAGTCAGTATAATAAAATCAAAGGTCAAATTTGGTCAGTTGTTTTACACGACCGATTTGATCTTCTATTGAGTTTATCTTTTTACGAAAGACGCGATACGCGTTAAAATTGATTCATAGGAAAAAAGGATGAAAGGTCGTGACTATTCTATGCTTTGTCAAAACTGTGGCAAGAATGAAGCAACGATTCATTTATACGCAAATGTAAATGGTCAAAGAAAACAACTAGATTATTGTCAAAGTTGTTACCAAAAAATCAAAAATCAAAAAGGAAGTCAACCAAATATGATGCAACAAGATCCTTTTGGTTTTGGAAGCCTTGACGATCTATTCCGACAAATGTCTCGTCAAATGCAACAAGGACCTGCTCCGGAACAAACTCCTCCTACCCAATTCGGCGGCGGAAATAATTTCAACGGCGGACAACCACCCCAAGGAAACCCTAACGCCGGCGGTTTATTGGATGAATACGGGATCAACATCACTGAACAAGCCCGTCAAGGAGATATCGATCCAGTCGTAGGACGTGATGAAGAAATCCAACGTGTCATCGAGATCCTTAATCGCAGAACCAAAAACAATCCTGTATTGATCGGCGAACCCGGTGTCGGTAAAACTGCCGTCGTCGAAGGTTTCGCACAAAAGATTGTAGACGGCGATGTGCCGCAAAAATTGATGGACAAAGAAGTCATCCGTTTAGATGTTGCTTCGCTTGTTCAAGGAACAGGAATCCGCGGACAATTTGAAGAACGGATTCAAAAATTGATTGAAGAAGTCAAACAATCACAAAACGTGATTTTATTTATCGATGAAGTCCATGAAATCGTAGGAGCCGGTTCTGCTGGCGATGGCAACATGGATGCGGGAAATATCTTGAAACCAGCATTAGCTCGCGGTGAATTGCAAATGGTGGGCGCTACTACCCTCAACGAATATCGGATCATTGAAAAAGATGCTGCTTTGGAACGTCGTTTGCAGCCAGTCAGAGTCGATGAACCTTCTGTTGAAGAAACCATCACTATCTTAAAAGGTCTGCAACCTCGTTATGAAGATTACCATCATGTTAAATATACAGATGAAGCTATCGAAGCAGCGGCTGTCTTATCAAACCGCTACATTCAAGATCGTTTCTTACCGGACAAAGCTATCGACTTGCTGGACGAATCCGGTTCTAAGAAAAATTTGACGATCCAAATCGTCGATCCAAAAGTTATCGATAAAAAATTAGCGGATGCTGAAGTACAAAAACAACAAGCTTCTCAAGAAGAAGATTTCGAAAAAGCCGCTTATTATCGTGATCAAATCAATAAACTGCAAAAAATGAAAGAACGCCAAATCAGCGAAGAAGAAATCCCGGTGATCTCTGAAAAAGATATGGAACAAATCGTTGAAGCTCGAACAGGTATTCCAGTTGGCGAACTGAAAGAAAAAGAACAAACACAATTGAAAAACCTAGCTGCCGATTTGAAAGCCCATGTGATTGGCCAAGATGAAGCAATCGACAAAGTAGCTAAAGCGATTCGTCGGAATCGTGTCGGCTTAGGCAAACAAAATCGCCCAATCGGTTCTTTCCTATTTGTCGGTCCTACCGGTGTCGGTAAAACGGAATTAGCTAAACAATTAGCGTATGAAATGTTTGGTTCAGAAGACTCCATGATTCGTTTCGATATGTCTGAGTACATGGAAAAACACAGTGTCTCCAAACTGATCGGTTCTCCTCCAGGTTATGTAGGCTATGAAGAAGCTGGCCAATTAACAGAAAAAGTACGCCGGAATCCTTACAGCTTGATCCTTTTAGACGAAGTTGAAAAAGCGCATCCTGATGTGCTGCACATGTTCTTGCAAATCTTGGATGATGGCCGTTTGACAGATGCTCAAGGTCGAACTGTCAGCTTCAAAGATACTTTGATCATCATGACAAGTAATGCCGGAACTGGGAAAGTCGAAGCGAACGTCGGCTTTGGTGCTGCTCGCGAAGGAATCACTCGTTCTGTTTTAGGTCAGCTGAACAATTACTTCACACCGGAATTCTTGAACCGTTTTGATGGGATCATCGAATTCAAAGCATTATCAAAAGAAAATCTATTGAATATCGTCAACTTGATGTTAGAAGATGTCAATAAAATGCTTAGCGGACAAAATATCCATATTGATGTACCAAAAAATGTACAAGAAAAATTGGTAGATCTAGGGTACAACCCAGCGATGGGTGCTCGTCCATTACGTCGTACGATCCAAGATCAGATCGAAGATGGTATCGCAGAATACTACTTGGATCATCCAAAGATCAAAAATCTAAAAGCAAAATTAGACAAAGACGGCAATATCGAAGTAGTCGCAAAAAATGCGCCTGCTAAACCAAAAGAGTCTGAATCTGGCGAAACAACAGAATAAACCGGTTTTTCAGTTATTGAATCCAGGACAACAGCCCCATCAACGCTGTTGTCCTGGATTTTTTATTCTCTAGATTCCTTGCAGCTAGAGACTCCCTTTACTCATTAACGTTATTTTTTTCTTATAATAGGGGTTATCGCTTTCCAATTCAGCAAAAGAAAATATATAATAGAGTTATTAAAAGTATACCGTGTATACTATGAGGGGTGAAAAAAGATGAAATTGATCAACGTAACCAATAGTCATTCTCGTATGGTCAAAAATCAGCTTGAAAATACAGATGCCGAGCTAGTCAAAGTGTATACAGACGGATCAACGACCGTGGTCTATACTGTTGCTCCATCACATAACGAGATTCTTTTGATTAACAAAAAACGAAACTTACGCTCATCCGAGATCCAAGAAGTAAAAGAATATTTTTTGAAAAAACTCCCTGAAGGCTCCTACTATCCAGACTCCATTACAACGATCGAGCTTCCCGGTTTAGTGGAAATCTCGATCAAAAAGCCAGTTTCTTCCAAAAAAGCGGTATAAATCCAACAGTTGATAAAATAGACAGACCAAAAAATGATGTCAAAAATAAACTATCCGAATGATAGAAAATCACACCTATATTTTACAAGTTTGCGTCGCAATTGTTAACGCAGTGATCCTCAGCTACCATTCGGATAGTTTTTTTATTTTGTTTTTCTTATTCTTGAAATACCTTTAATCTTCAACAATAGTTGTTTTCTCTTAATTTCGTTTTTTTGATATCTTCGACGGTTTGCGCTCCTGCTAACTGCATGACCATTTCCAATTCTCTTTTGAAGAATTCAAATACTTGGATGACCCCAGTTGCTCCTCCCAACGCAAGACCATAAATCGCTGGACGACCGATCGCCACCAGATCTGCTCCTGATGCGATTGCTTTAAAAATATGTTGTCCTCGACGCACACCACTATCAAATACGATAGGCGCCCGTCCGTTGACTGCTTCGGCAACATATTGAAGGGAATCAAAGGATGCTGGACCGCCATCTAATTGCCGCCCTCCATGATTTGAGACCCAGATACCGTTCGCACCAGATCCTAGTGCCCGTTCCACATCTTCTTCTGATTGGACTCCTTTTACATAGACCGGCAACTCTGAATATTTTGCAATAAATTCAACGTCTTTAGGACTTAATTTTTGTTTTGAGGAGCCGTAAACCGCGTCCATGGTTTGCCCGATCCCTGATTGGTAAGCTTGCACGATCGGCATCGCTAATGGGAAAGTAAATCCATTACGGCGATCCGTTTCGCGATTTCCTCCTACTGTTGCATCTGCTGTCAAAACGATCGCTTTGGCACCATTGCGTTTTGCCATATCTAAAATATCACGATTGATTCCATCATCTTTACTCATATAAAATTGGAACCATTGCGGTGCATCTGCTCCGCCGGCTGCGCGTATCTCTTCTAATGTTCGCGAAGCGTAAGAACTGGCGGTATAGATCGTACCAAATGTTGCTACACCCTTTGCGGAAGCTTCTTCTGCCGCTACATTGGCAAGCCCGTGAGCCGCAACCGGTGCCATGATGATAGGAGCCGTCAATTTATCACCGGCAAATTCCGTCGTTGTATCCGGTAATTCAACATCTTTCAACACATGAGGAATGATCAATTTATGATTGAAAGCCCGTTCATTTTCTCGATAAGTAAAAATATCACCGGCACCACTGTTGATATAGCCGTATCCTCCAGTGGGAATCACCGTCTTTGCGGCTTCTTCCAGATCAAAAACATTGATAAAATCAATAGGACCTTCCGCTTTGCTTGCTTCATAGAATTTTTCCATTTGCTGCGCCTACTTTCTTCTAAGATAACGTTTTCATTTTGCTTTACCTTTTAATAGTAACGCTAGAAATTTAAAACAGCAAATGATTTGACTGATAGAAAAGAGTCTCATATTAGAATGAAATTCCTTTGTACCTTCAGTTGCCTTGACTTTGCTATTTATATATATAATCTGCAAAAGTAATGCATAAATAGAAGACTGCCAGTAAAAAGATTTTCTGATATCAGTCCGTTAGCGGCATAAACAAACTTCCTATACTTAGGATGTCAAACAAAACTAGTACTGCAATAGTTGTTTTCGTTGTATTCATTCACTCCTTCCTCTTCGTAAAATTTTTTCAAATCACCTTGCCATCTAATTGAAAACCCACCACGCTGATAGAAAAATAGTTAATGTCATCAAAAGAGAATATAAAAATACTTGATGTCTTTGTTTTTCCTTGTAGGATTTCTGCAAATAATAAAACCAATACAATGCCAAAACTCCGCTATCAAGAAAATTTACGTTTGTATCTGTCAAAAGTCCATAAATTCCGATCAAAACAATCATTAGTACATATAGAAACAATACTTGTTTGTCTCTCTTTGTTTTAAACATTTTGATCACATCCTAAATTAAATCGATAATAGTAAATGTAAAAAACAATTTCTTCATAAAGAACTATCATCTACTTGATTCATCTGCTTTGTCGATTTTGGGTTGTTCAGGATCATTGATCCCATTGAAATTTATATTTATTTCCTCTGTTTTTGATTCTTTTACTCCATTATGAACGGCGGCTTTTATTAAAAAAATAAAGAAAAAAGCAATGATTCGTAATACTTGGCATAAAATATTCAAAAAACTAAACCACTTGCTGTTTCGCTATATATTATTGACCACTCCTCCTTCTAACTTCTTTTAGCCCATCAAACTGTCTTTTTTATACCATTTTCTTATACAACTCTTTCTGTTATGAATATATCACCTAAAAAACTCACTAATACCTTTAGTTTAGAACAATTTTCTTTTCACTAACACTTAGTTTAAAATATACCTTTTTTGAATTCATTTTCATAATTGGCTAAAATTTTTTAGGTTTCATTCTATATGTCGAAAGAAGTTTTCGTTACTTTAACATAAACCACCGATTTTTGAAAAGTAAATTGTTCGCTAAAATAAATATTTCAAATCTAAATTTACTAGTTGACTACTATCTCAAAACGGTTTTTTGTCAGTAGGATACTCAACTTCTTTAAGAACTTTCTTGATTTTCCACCACTGGAAAAATATAGCAAAACACCCGATCATACACAAAGATCCAATAAGAATTTTCTTCTTTAAAAGAATGACTAAACTAAGCAAGAAAAAAACTATCCCCATCAATAAATAATACACAAGATAACGTTGGAATTTTCTCATCATGCTCTCCTTTGAATAATCCTGTTTTTCTTCTCACATTTCGCTTATTTAATTAATACAAACTTTTATACACCCGTCTATTATGTTTTAGTGGTATCCTATCTATTTTTGTATTTTTTACATCACATTACTTGTCTCTAGTGTCCAAACGTAATTGGTGCAGATGCCAAACCGCGTCCTAATTCCTTTTCAAATTTTCCTACTGTCGAAATGTCCATATAAAATTTTGCGACAGGCTTAGACAATTCTCCACGAATAGCTGCGGGTCTCAAATTTTTTTCTAAATTATTCATAACTCTAGGAAAGTAATTATTTTTTTCTAGATTATTTTTCGCTTCTAACAAGATCTTTCGTTCGTTTTCCTTGATTGTTGAATCCAGCACCAAATCATACAGATTCGATAGTATAGTTTCTTTAATTTCTTTTTGACTTGTTTTTTTCATAATGATCTCCTATCTAAATACTTTTCATTAATTATAACGCTAGTTACTATACTTGCAAAACATAGCTATTTTTATCAACAAAATAATAATCATCATTTAGCATATCAAATATAGATAATACACTTACCAAATATTGATAGAGAAATTTCTTTTATTCATAGCTTTTTAAAAATTTTTTACTTTGATGATCAGCTACGCAAAAAAGCCTTTCTACCAGCTCAGGTAAAAAGGACTTTTTACAAATTGTTCTATTAAATTGCGAAAATCTATCGCTTGCGACGTTCAGCATTACAAGATACTGAATATCGCTTTCTTACATCAAACTCTTCAACTTCACATCAGGATATTTATCCGCAAACCAGCGTTCCGCGAATTGGTTTTCAAATAAGAACAATGGTTGGTCGAAACGATCTTTTGCTAAAATATTGCGGCTGGAGCTCATTCGTTCATCCAGATCTTCTGGGTCGATCCAGCGGGCGATTTTGTTCCCCATTGGTGTCATCACTACTTCGGCGTTGTACTCGTTTTTCATCCGGTATTGGAAGACTTCAAATTGCAGTTGTCCTACCGCGCCGATGATGTATTCATCGGTCAAATAAGTTTTATACAATTGGATCGCGCCTTCTTGCACCAACTGATAGATTCCTTTATGGAAGGACTTTTGTTTCATGACGTTTTTCGCAGAGACTTTCATGAACAGTTCCGGCGTGAAGGAAGGCAGTTCTTCATAAGCAACTTTTAATTTGCCTTCATACAATGTATCACCGATCTGATAATTACCGGTATCATATACCCCGATGATGTCGCCGGCTACGGCTTCTTCGATATTTTCACGAGTGTCCGCCATAAATTGCGTAACATTGCTCAGCTTCATTTTCTTGCCTGTCCGTTCCAAAAAGACATCCATGCCTCTTTCAAAAGTTCCTGAACAGATACGGACAAATGCGATCCGATCCCGGTGAGCAGGATTCATATTGGCTTGGATCTTAAAGACGAAGCCGGAAAAATCTGATTCGTAAGGACTGATCTCTTCTTCATCCATCGTTTTATGAGCATAAGGTGCTGGTGCGTATTGTAAAAATGTTTCCAAGAATGTCTGTACACCAAAGTTGGTCAACGCCGAACCGAAGAAGACGGGCGTTTGATTTCCTTTCGCGATTTTTTCTTCATCGAAATCATCGCCGGCTTCTTGCAATAATTCGATTTCTTCTAGTACTTGTTGGTAAACATTGTTTTGCTGCAAAGGATGATCTGCCGGAATCTCTCCGTTTTCATCCAATTCAACAAATCGTTCTTCCGGATTTTCCGGACGATACAATTCAACACGCTGATTGTGGATGTCATAAAGACCTTGCAGACCTTTACCCATACCGATCGGCCAATTCATTGGATAAGATTCGATATTCAATAATTCTTCTAGTTCTTCTAAAAGATCTAACGGTTCGCGACCATCGCGATCCAGTTTATTGATAAAAGTAAAAATCGGGATACCGCGTTTTTTGACGACTTGAAAAAGTTTTTTCGTTTGCGCTTCGATCCCTTTTGCGCTGTCGATGACCATTACGGCACTATCGACGGCCATCAATGTCCGGTAAGTATCTTCAGAGAAATCCTCGTGCCCTGGTGTATCCAAAATATTGATCCGTTTGCCATTATAGTCAAATTGCATCACCGAACTGGTTACCGAGATCCCCCGTTGTTTTTCGATCTCCATCCAGTCGGATTTTGCAAAGTTTCCGGTTTTCTTTCCTTTTACGGTACCGGCTTGGCGGATCGCTCCACCAAATAAAAGCAGTTGTTCAGTAATCGTCGTTTTCCCCGCATCCGGGTGGGAAATGATGGCAAACGTTCGACGACTGTCGACTTGCTCATGTAATTTCGGGTTGTCCATTTCATTCATCCTTTTCATTTTCTTTATCTAGTGTCACCTGTATTTTTCAACTAGGATAGTATAGCATGGATCAATATAAAAGTTCAAAATTGTTTTTGAGGAAGTTATAAAATCCATAAAAAGAGAGCAAACCAAACGGCATGCTCTCTTGTCCCATCTGATCAGTAAAGATGTTTACTATCTGCGAGGTTCATCTTCTTCAAACTCTTTACGAAAATGCCGGCGTTCTTCTTCCGGTTCGACATCTGTATCTTCAGGATGGAAAAAAACTCTGATCTTCAATACGCGCGAACCTTCCATCTCTTCTGAGACCAACGTAATGTTGTCTACGTCAAAAGAAAGTTTCTCGCCTTCATCAGGAATCGTTCCCAACGCAGTGATCAAATAACCCGCCATCGTATCTACGTCGCTCATATGCAGATTTTCGTCAAATATTTCGTTGAATTCATCGATCAGCATCCGACCTTGGATCATATATTCGGACTCGTTGATCTGTTCATACATGTTTTCGACTTCATCTGATTCGTCATCGATCTCGCCGACGATTTCTTCCAACAGGTCTTCTAAAGTCACAACCCCAACGACACCGCCGTATTCATCCAGCAGGATCGCCATTTGGTTTTGTGTCCGTTTCAATTCGTAAAGCAGATCATCAATAAATACCGTTTCCGGCATAAACAACGGTTCTTGTAAAATATTATGCAGATCAAGTTTGTCAAATCCGACTTGATACGCTGCTTTTAATAGATTTTTCGTATGCAGGACACCGATAACTTTATCTTTATCCTCATCATAAACTGGAATACGAGAATAACTTTCAGACAAGATCTCTGATACGATATCATCTACTGGATCATTAACGTCCACCATAAATGCATCTGTACGTGGAACCATCACTTCTCTGGCAACTTTTGTATCTAATGAGAAAACTCCTTGAAGCATCTCACGTTCTTCGTCTTCCAAAACGCCTTCTGTTTCCAGCATGTACCGCATTTCGTCACGAGTCATCTTATCGTCTTCATCATCAAAATCCATCGGTGTGATCCGCGCCAACAAGCTAGTTGAAGCCGACAACAGCCAAACGAACGGTTTTGCGATCTTTCCTAAAGAACGAATGACTCCTGAAGTAAATGAAGCAACCTCTTCTGTTTTATTTAAAGCGATTCGTTTTGGATATAGTTCACCAAAAACAATGGAAACATATGTCAATATCGCAAGGACGATAACGCTGGAAATACTTTTTGCCGCAGGAATATCTCCCAACGCAGATGCCAAACGGCTGGATAATGTATCAGCAAGCGAAGCCCCAGATAAAATATTTACAAGGGTAATACCAACTTGAATCGTTGAAAGAAAATTGGTAGGATCCTCTAAGATTTTTAATAGTTTCTGTGACTTGACGTTCCCTTCTTCAGCTTTTTGCTCCACTCGGTTTTTATTGATAGAAACCAATGAAATTTCCGAAGCGGCTAAAAAAGCATTGATCAACGTAAGAACGATCAATAATAAAATTTGCGCTAAAAGCGACTGACTCTCCGGGTCAGCATTCATAATAGCAATCTCTCCTTATTTTTAAACAATTTTATAGAAAAAAAGCGTGGCATTCTGCCACGCTAAAATCGTATCACAAAGCGGTTTTCTTTGCAATAAAAAGCCCATCATCATAAATCATTTGTAGTATCTGTCAGCTTTTCTCGGCTTTCTTTGATCCGATTCGTGCGGATCAAACGAACAACGAACACAATGATCGTCCGGCAAATCGCATAAAAAGGAATCCCCAAGAAGATACCGAACAGACCAGCGATGTTCCCAGCCACGAGCAAAACTAAAATGATCGTTAGCGGATGGATCGACAAAGATTTGCCGATTACATTTGGATAGATCACATTACCGTCAATTTGTTGGACGACAAGCACGACTACGCAACACAATAACGCTGTGAAAGGTTCATTGAAGACTGTCGCTAACACTGCCGGCAAAAGTCCCAGATAAGGTCCCAGATAAGGGATCAAATTAGTGATCCCGGCGATAACGCCAAATAAAAAGGCATAGTCGACACCAATGATCAGATAGCCGATAAACGTGAATGTACCAACGAAGATACATTCGATAGCTTGTCCGCTGATATAATTAGACAACGTTTGATTCAATTGTCCCAATAGGTCAACGATCTCTTTTCGGTTTTTTTCCGGGAAAAAGCGTTGGATATTCGGCACTAGACGGTCACCGTCTTTCAGCATGTAAAAGAGAATAAACGGCACCGTTATGATCGTAACGGTTGTGGAAGCGACTGTGCTGAAAATCGATCCTAAACTATTTGACAACCCGCTTAAAAAGCGTTGGATAAGTGCTGAATAGGAAATATCCATTTTTTCGATCTGTTGTTCGATGTCGATCTGATTGAAGATCGGGTTTTCGATGAATTTCCTCGCCCAATTTTGCATATTGCTTACAAATGTCGGGATATTTTCAGCCAAAGAAGAAATCTGACTGACCAAGCTTGGGATCACGCTGAGAACCATCCACACCAGTACACCTACTAAAAGAATGAAAACCAGAATGACTGCGTAGATTCTTTTCATTTTCGTATACTTGATCAAAAAGTTGACGATCGGATTCAACACGTAATATAAAAAGCCGCCAATCAAGACCGGAAGAAATAACGTCGTGAAGAAAGTTCCGATCGGTTGGAACAAGAAATTTATTTTTGTTGAAACAAAGACCAATGTCGCTAGGATCAGTAGTTCAAGCGACCAAAACATCAATTTTGAATTTTTTAGTTTATCAAACAATGTCTTCCCTCCCTATGATCATATTATAACCTATCTTTAAAAAAACAGCTTGTCTTAATTGCGTTCTGATCAATTATTTTGCAGATCCTTCAACTTTAGGTATACTACTAACGAGGTGAGAAGAGTGATTATTGTACAAACTAAAGATACGATGAGTCAAATCTATTTGGATGCCTTGAAGATCCGCTATCAAGTATTTGTTAAAGAGCAAGGTGTTCAATTAGAAAGAGAGATCGACAAAGACGAAGCATACGCGGTGCATTTCGTACTCTACGAAGATAACGAAGCACTAGCTACAGTTCGTCTGTTGCCAGTGGATGAAACGACGATGAAACTGCAACGGATGGCGGTCAAAAAAGAAGCCCGTCATCGTGGTCTTGGCAACATCATCATTGCTGAAGCAGAAAAGTTTGCAAAACAACAAGGATTTACTACCATCAAATTAGGCGCGCAATTGACTGCCCAAGAATTTTATGAAAAAATGGGCTATCAAGCATATGGCGAAGTTTTCCTTGATGCTGGCATTCAGCACATCGCAATGAAAAAAGAATTATAAACAAGATGAGACAAACGCATGAATTTAGCCTTTGTCTCATCTTGTTTGTTTTTATTTTTGTTTTTATCCTTGCCATTTATTCTTTTTCAACATTCCAGATAAGATAATCTTCATCAGCAAATTTTTTCACACTGGCTAAAACCGCTTGAGCAACTTTTTGGCGATATTCTTCTGTCGTGATGACTTGCAGATCCTCATCGGAATTCATATACCCGAGCTCCAACAGCAGACTAGGAATATATGTTTCTCGGATCACATAATAATTTCCTTCTCGTACCCCATTATTATTAAGCGTTGATTCCTTCGCTAATTCCTGAGTAACAGTCTCAGCAAATTTTTTCATTTTATCGTAGTAATAGTACGTAGTGAATCCCTTCATCACATTTGCGTAGTCATAATTATCGTAATGAAAACTAAGAAACAGATCAGAATTTTTTTCCAGACTGAATTCAGTGATTTCCGATAGTTCCAAATAGGTGTCTTCGGTGCGAGTATAAATCACGTTTATCCCGGCTTTTTCAAGAACTTCTCCAGCAGCCAGCGCAGTCTTCAAGGTCAATTCTTTTTCCATGACCGTTTCATCATTACTGACCGCACCTGAATCCATCCCGCCATGCCCCGCGTCTAAAACAACGGTCAACTGCTGCAGCTGTTTTGGTTCCTTATAGCGAGTGATCTCTTTGATTTTAGTGTTTTCCTTTGAGATATAGCCGGTCTTTCCTTTGTTTGTCTGAACATGGATCCAATTTTTTTCTTCACCTAAATAAGCGGTCCATTCTCCCCGATGGAGCTTTTCTTGGACTGCGCTGTTTTCATCCGCCTGTTTATACAAAGCAACGAAATCATTCTCAGTAACTACTGCTGAATCATAGAGTTTGGGGTCCACATAAACTTGGACCAATTTTTCAGTAGTTTCTTCTCGAACAGGTTCTTCTGGTTCAGAACTTGTGATCGTTTTTTCAGTGGATACTTCTGAGTTATCCGGAGGGGATGATTGTTTCGTGCTGGCCCCCAAACTGGCACAAATAACGATCGCTAACAAAAAAATAACAAGTATAACGTGTCTTGATTTAACGGAGAAGTTTTTATTCATAGGCTGTCCTGCTTTTCATTGATACTTTTATTTTACTTTACATACCTTAATCTTGTCTTAAATCAGCTCCTGATGTAAGAGGGCAAAATTGTTATAAAAAAACAACAGGCAATAGAGCACCTGCTGTTTTTCCTCATTTACGTGACAATTGCTTGTAGCGGTTATACCAAATATCAATATAGCCTTCTGAGAATGGTCCTTTACCATTATTGATCCAGTCTACCAGTATTTTGACATTTTCTTTTAAAATATAGTCAATGTCATCAGGATAATGCATGATCTTGCTGTGCAATTCATACTCATCCACATCTAATAAACGTTTTTCACCATCTGGAAATACCTTGATATCTAAATCATAATCGATATATTTCAAGGCTTCGTCATCCAATAAATAGGGTGAAGCTAGATTACAATAATAGGAAACCCCCTTTTCTCTGATCATTGCTATTACATTGAACCAGTATTTTTTGTGAAAATAAACGATTGCTGGTTCGCGTGTTACCCAACGGCGGCCATCTGACTCGGTCACTAATGTGTGATCGTTCACGCCGATCATTGAATACTCACTTGTTTTCAATACCATCGTATCACGCCACGTTCGATGCAAATTGCCATCATGTTTGTAACTCTGGATGGAAACAAACTCTCCCTCTTTAGGAACTCGCATAGCTACCCTTCCCTCAGCAGTCTTACTGCATTTGTTTGGGTGTTCATTACACCGACATCGTAAACATTATAGCAATAAAAAAAGGCTTTGCCTAGAAATCTTTATCTGATAAATGATTTTTCTTCAACTGTTCCACTAATTTTTGCTGCGGCTTAGGAAATACATACTCATTGAAAGCATTTACGGAAGCAAAACGCTGATTCTCTTCCAGTTCTTTTTGTTCCGTTCGTCCGTAAAATAAAAGCACATGCCATTTCAAATGGCTAAAAATATGGGTGATCTCACCTAGATGCCGTTTTTGCCAGACTACTTTCTGATCAAAGAACTCCGGCAGCTCCGATTCCTCAGCTACAAATAATGAAAGCTGTTCATCTGTTTTCTTCTGCCATTCCTTCAGCAGACGTTGATACTCCGTCTCGGAAACTTCCATTAGCGGAAATGTCCACATGGAGGCCAAAAGACCGCTGGCAGGACGCTGTTGCAGCAGATACTCGCCTTTAGAGTTTTCAAGAGCGGTAGCTACATAATAAACATCTTTAGGTTTGAGTTTTTTCGTTTTGACAGGAAAATCTTCTTGACGACCGTCCTTGTAGGCTAAACAGAAATCCTGCAATGGACATTCCGCACATTCTGGCGATGTTGGTGTACAGATTCTTGACCCCAGATCCATCAAGGCTTGATTGAATTCTCCTGGTTCTTCGTGTGAAATGATTTTTCGCATCGCTTCGTCAAACGTTTTGCGGCTGCTGGCTTTAGCGATATCTTCATCGATCTCGAATAGACGGCTGACGACCCGCATCACGTTACCATCGATCGCCGGTTCCGGCAGACCAAAGGCGATACTAGCAATCGCTCCGGCGGTATACGGACCGATCCCTTTTAGCTTTCGGATCTCCTCGATAGTTTTCGGCATCTCTCCGTGGTACTCGTCGACGATCTGCTGAGCCGCGATTTTTAAATTTCGTGCGCGGGAATAATAGCCTAATCCTTCCCAAACTTTTAAAAGTTTCTGTTCATCTGCCGCCGCCAAATCATGAATCGTCGGGAACAATTCCATAAAACGGTAATAATACCCAATGACTGTTTCTACTCGTGTCTGCTGGAGCATGATCTCCGAGATCCAAATGGCATAAGGATCAGAGGTCGCCCGCCACGGCAGATTGCGTTTTTCCCGATGATACCATTCTAAAAACTCCGCCTGTAATCTGGCGACAGTTTCCGGTGATAACTCGTTCCATTTCTCATTCTTCATCTTCTAATCCTTTTTCTTCTAAAAATCGTTGGATTTCCTCTAACTGAAATCCTTTTTGAAATAAGCTTTGTTTGATCTTATTGTCGCGTTCTCTAGGTGCTTTTCGTTGATGGCGCCGCCAGAGCCGTTCGCCTTCTTTTACCAGCGCTTCGTATTCGTCGTCTTCTTGTTTATCAAAAGGAAGATCTTCCATTACCAGACTGATGACATCTCCGGAAAAACCTTTTTGCATCAATGCCGTCCGCACCTTCTGGATCGTTTCCTTGTAACTTTTCCCGTGGATCCGCCGTAGACTTTTTTCAGCTACATGGCTGGCGACTTCTAATTGTTGGTCAAAGGAATACAAAGTGATGACCTGCTCGATCAATTCTTCTGTCAGTCCTTTTTGACGAAGCTGCTGCTTGACGACAGTCGGTCCTTTGTCAGAAGTACGCATCTGTGTTCGTACATAGCTTTCACCATAGATCCGATCATCCACGACTCCCAAGTCTTTTAAACGACTGATAATCCGATTGCGATCTTCTGCCGGGATTTCTTTTTCTTTTAGGAAACTGCGGACTTCTTTTTCAGAACGCAATTGATAGCTGATATAATTCATCGCTAATTGGACGCCTAAGTCATATCCCGTATTTTTTTGAAGTTTTTTAAAGTCCTCTTCGGAAAGTTCCATCCCCTTCAACAGACGATGACGGACCAGCATATCCTCTGAAACTCGAAGCTGTTCACCGTTAGAAAACTCGACTGTGAAAAAATTGCTTTTGCCTTTACTGATACGTACTACTGTGATCAATGCTGTTTCCTCCTTGCGAACATATATTCTAGTTTATCATAAAAATTATATTTCTCTACCTAAACTGTGTTAAAATAAACCGAGAAATTATTTTGAAAAGGAGTTCTTATGTCCGAACAAATCCTTAAAAACGGCCAAACAATAAAACTAAAAATCAAACGCCTAGGTATCAACGGTGAAGGAATCGGCTATTATAAACGCTTGATCGTCTTCGTTCCGAAAGCACTGCCTACAGAAGAGGTCATGGTCAAAGTCACTAAAGCCACCCCTCGTTTTGCGGAAGCGCAGCTGACAAAGATCGTCAAAAGCAGTCCGGATCGTATCACACCTCCTTGTCCTTTTTACGATCGTTGCGGCGGTTGTCAGTTGCAGCATTTGGCGTATCCACAACAATTAGATTTCAAACGGGACTTGCTGAAACAGTCTCTTGAAAAATTCAAACCCGCCGGCTATAAAAATTATCGTCTTTTAAAAACTATCGGAATGGAAGATCCTTGGCATTACCGCAACAAAGCCCAATTCCAACTGCGTTATAATGAAACCGCCAAACGAGCAGAAGCCGGACTTTATGAAGCGGACTCTCATCGCTTGGTCGCCATTGATAATTGTCTAGTCCAGCATGAAAATACACAAAAAGTTATCAATACCGTCGTTCAGCTGATCAATAAATATCAGCTACCGATTTATAACGAGCGGAAAAATTCTGGCATCTTGCGGACACTGATGGTGCGAGAAGGCATCCAAACCGGCGAGATCCAGCTGGTCTTCATCACCAGTACACCGAAACTGCCGCAAAAAAACGCGCTGATCCGCGAGATCAATCAGCGTCTGCCTAAAGTCGTTTCCATCATGCAAAATGTCCAAAAACAAAAGACCTCTGTCGTTATGGGAGATGAAACGATCCATCTGTGGGGCAAAGAAAGTATTCGCGAAAAATTGAATGATCTGACTTTTGATTTATCAGCCCGCGCCTTTTTCCAATTGAACCCGGAACAAACAGCCGTTTTATACGGTGAAGCCCGTAAAGCGTTGGCGCTTCAAAAAGACGAAACATTAGTAGACGCCTACTGCGGTGTCGGCACCATCGGCTTGAGTCTTGCGCCTTTGGCTAAAGAGATCCGCGGAATGGACATCATTCCCCAAGCGATCGATGACGCTCGGAAAAATGCACAGGATATGGGCTTTACCAATACCCATTATGAAACAGGAACAGCTGAAACCCTGCTGCCTAAATGGCTAAAAGAAGGTTTTGAACCGGATGCAGTCGTTGTCGATCCGCCTCGGACCGGATTGGATCAGCAGCTTCTGCAAACTTTGATCAAATATCCATCAGAAAAATTAGTTTATATCTCCTGCAATGTTTCGACTTTAGCTCGTGATTTGGTAACATTAGCAAAAGTCTACGATATTCATTATTTACAGTCCGTCGATATGTTCCCTCAGACTGCTCGTTGCGAAGTCGTTGTAAAAATGACCAAAAAGTAAAAAAGAAGGAATGGCTGAATCTCAGCTATTCCTTCTTTTTATTCTCTGAAACAGGCGGTTGGTCCCATAATTTAGGACTCCAAATATTGCCTTCTAGTGCAACTTGAAGACTTTCATTATCATCTTCCAATTGCTCGATATAACGGATCGCTTCTTGGATCACCAATGCGTTCTCAGGACTCTCCAATGCTGAAAGCTGTTCTTCCAACCATTTATTCCGCATCCTTCTCACCTCATTCTCAGTTTATCATAGATCAAAACCAGCTAAGGTGTTTGGTGCTTGTAGATGTTTCTGCAGATATCTCTTACAGCATGTCGAATAATGATAATTGGTTTTCGTCAGGAAGATCTTTTAGTACCCCTTGCTCTGTCATATAGTCGATCAGTGTCTTGGAGACTTTCCCGCGATTGGCCAGATCTTCTTTTGACAAGAATGGGCCATCTTTCCGAGCTTCCACGATTTGTTTGGCCACGTTTGATCCCAAACTTGGTACTGCTCGGAATGGTGCAATCAATTTATTGCCTTCGATCACGAAATTATTAGCATCGGATTTGTATAAATCGATCATTCCAAATTCATAGCCGCGTTCCAACATTTCATTGGCTAATTCCAAAACTGTCAGCATATTTTTTTCTTTCGTAGAAGCATCCATACCTTTGTCTGTGATCTCTTTCATGCTGGCTTTGACGGCGTCTTTTCCTTTTGCCATAGCTACCAAATCGAAATCATCAGCACGTACAGAAAAATATGCACAATAATACAAAATTGGGAAGTAGACTTTGAAATATGCCACCCGCAACGCCATCAAAACATAGGCTGCCGCATGGGCTTTCGGGAACATGTATTTGATTTTCGAGCAAGAGTCGATGTACCATTCGGGAACATTGTTTTCTCTCATGGCTTTCAAATAAGTTTCCCGCAGTTCTTCAGGGATCTTGTTCCATTGTCCTTTACGCACGGTTTCCATGATCTTGAAGGCCATCCCGCTTTCAAGACCGGCGTGCATCAAGTAAACCATGATGTCATCCCGACAACCGATAACGTTCGCTAATGTCGCTTCACCGCGGCGGATCAACTCTTCCGCATTACCCAGCCAAACGTCCGTACCATGTGATAGTCCGGAAATTTGTAAAAGCTCCGCAAAAGTCGACGGATGGGTCTCTTCCAACATGCCCCGTACAAAACGGGTACCAAATTCAGGAATCCCCAATGTTCCGGTCTTAGAATAGATCTGTTCTTCCGTCACATCCAAAACGTCCGGTCCGGCAAAGATCCGCATTACTTCCGGATCATCAGTCGGGATCGTTTTAGGATCAACTCCGGAAAGATCCTGCAGCATCCGGATAACGGTAGGATCATCGTGTCCTAGAATATCAAGTTTCAAAATATTGTCATGGATCGAATGGAAATCAAAGTGAGTGGTTTTCCATTCCGCATTCAAATCATCAGCGGGATATTGGATCGGTGTGAAATCATAGACATCCATATAGTCAGGGATAACGATGATCCCCCCCGGGTGCTGCCCGGTAGTCCGCTTGACACCAGTCGCGCCTTTTGCCAGCCGATCGACTTCTGCTCCGCGGAAATGCAAGTTGTGATCGCGTTCGTAGCCTTTTACGAAGCCGTATGCGGTCTTATCCGCTACGGTACCAATCGTTCCTGCCCGATAGACATAATCCTCACCAAAAAGCACCTTCGTATAATTATGGGCTTCTGGCTGATATTCACCAGAGAAGTTCAAATCGATATCGGGCACTTTATCTCCGTGGAAGCCTAGGAAAGTTTCGAAGGGGATATCATGACCGTCTTTTTTCAAGCGTGTACCGCATTTTGGACAGGCTTTTTCCGGCATATCAAAACCAGAACCGTAAGAGCCGTCTTCGTAAAACTCGGAATACTGACACTCTGGGCAATAATAGTGAGGCGCCAGTGGATTGACCTCTGTGATCCCGGTCATTGTGGCAACAAAACTGGAACCCACCGATCCCCGTGAACCAACCAGATAACCATCGGCATTGCTTTTATGCACTAATTTTTGAGCAATCAGATAGATAACGGAAAACCCGTTACCGATGATGGAATTCAATTCCTTTTCCAATCGTTTTTCAACGATCTCCGGTAAAGGATCGCCGTATAATTCCTTCGCCCGTTGATAACTTAGATCTGTGATCTCTTGTTCAGAACCGGGGATCTTTGGTGTATACAGCTGATCTTTGACTGGGATCACGGTTTCGCATAGATCCGCGATCTTATTTGGATTTTCCACCACGATCTCTTTAGCGGTCTCTGCTCCTAAAAATTGAAAGGCTGTCAGCATCTCATCAGTCGTTCGGAAGTGGACATCCGGCAAGCTGTGACGATTCAACGGATTCGCCCCGCCCATCGAGTTGATCAAAATCTTGCGATAAATGGCGTCTTCTTCATTCAAGTAATGAACATTCCCGGTAGCAACGACCGGTTTATCCAATTCACGACCGATCTCTACCAAATTGCGGATGATCTCTTCCAAGTCTTTTTCATTTTTGATCAATTCTTGTTCAATCAATGGTGCATAGACCGCTTTAGGCATGACCTCGATATAATCGTAAAATTTCGCCAATTCGCGAGCGGCATCGATCCCTTTTTGCATCATCGCCACGAAAACTTCCCCTTTGTCGCAGGCGGTACCTACTAAAAGCCCTGAACGCAATTTGACTAATTCAGAACGAGGGATCCGGGGAACTTTGTCATGGAAATATTTGACGTTTGACATAGAGATCAATTTAAACAGATTTTTCAATCCGTCTTGGGTTTGCGCTAAAATCGTCGCATGGAACGGCCGCGCCGCTTTGAAGGAATTCTCTCCTCCTACATGGCGGTTCAGATCATCGTGATAGAACATCTCATGATTTTCCATCGCTTCTTTGACAAAGATCCATGCCAAATGTCCAGTCGCTTCCGAGTCATAGATGGCCCGGTGATGCTGTTCCAATCCGACACCGAATTTTTTCGATAATACGCCCAAACCGAATCGTTTGAATTCCGGATACAAGTAACGTGCCAACTCCAGCGTATCGATCACCGGATTTTGCGCTTCCGGCATCCCTAGTCGGCGATAAGTCGTATTCAGAAAGCCCATATCAAATGACGCGTTGTGGGCTACCAAGATCGTATCTTTAGAAAATTCCCGGAACAATTCTAAGACTTCTCTTTCTGATTTGGAACCCCGCACCATTTCATCAGTGATCCCTGTCAGATTGATAGTCGTATTGGATAATGGGTGACCGGGATCGATAAATTCGTCAAAGGTGGCGATCACGTTCCCTTTATGCATCTTGACTGCCGCCAATTCGATGATCGTATCATAAACCGCCGACAGACCCGTCGTTTCCACGTCAAACACTACATAAGTAGAATCCGTCAAGGAAAGGTGCTGATCATTGTAGGCGATCAAAACACCGTCATCCACGATATTCGCTTCAACGCCGTATAAGATTTTCACGCCTGCTTTTTTACCAGCTTGGTGAGCTTCCGGAAAGGCTTGGGCACCGCCGTGATCCGTGATGGCGATGGCTTTGTGTCCCCATTTTCCAGCTTGGGCTACTAATTCTCCCACATTGGCTGTCGCATCCATCGTACTCATATTGGAATGTAAGTGTAATTCTACCCGTTTTTCGCCTTCAGGGGCATAATCTTTGCGTTCAGCATGTTTGACTTCCACCAAATCTTGCGCGTTCATGACCAGATCCCGCATGAAGGTGTCTTCTTGGATACTTCCTCGAACTTTCAGCCAACTGCCTTTGGCGATCGCGTCAAAGATCTGTTCATCCGTTTCATTATTGGAAAATTTCTTGACAATAAAAGATGATGTATAGTCAGTGATTTTCAGGGTCAAGATCTTGCGTTTCGAGCGCAGTTCCCGCACTTCTTTATCAAAAACATAACCTTCGATGGTGATCCGTCGTTCTTCTTCCAAGATATTTCCCATCGGTGTGATAGGTTCATCTGCTGGAATATTGCGCCCCAGTTGGATCGGGCCTTCTAAAACAGGTCCCCGTTCCTTCTTCTCTTTTTTCCGCTGTTCGTGAGCCGCAAGATTATCCGCAGCCTGCTGCATGAAGACTTGCGCCTGTTCTTCTTTTCTAGCTTCCAATTCCTTTAATGCCGCTTGCGCCTGCTGTTCATCTACCCGCGGTTCGATCCGAAATGCTGGAAATCCTACACGGCGATAACTTTGTTCCACGATCGGCAAATATTGTTGGACAAGATATGGAATGACCGCTTCATTGGAGATCGGTAAAAGTACTTTTTTATCTTTTAATAAAGGCAATTGCGATTTGATCGTCTGTTGGGCTAACTGAGTATCACAACTATGGTTTGCAATGGCTACCGCCCAATATTCTTGTAAAAGCAATTCATCGAAATCTGATGTTTTCGTTTCGATCGTCAATGCGACTTTCGCAATATCCTTGAAAGCCATCTCAAGATGCTGACGGAAAGATTGATACAAAAAGACCGGCAGTATCTGATCAAAAGTGATAACAAAAGACCAAACCTTCGATTGCCGATGAACTATTACTTCTTTGATTTCACCTGTAGAAATTAAGGGATGTTGTCGTTCTTCTGGCTCAAGTTGGATCTGATCCAAAAGTATTGCAAACGTTTCTCGATTCTCTGACAAGTTAACTTCCTCCCTTGTTTTTCATTCAACAGTTTCTAGTATAACGTGCTTTGATTGATTTTTCATTAAAAAAAAGAGTGTTAAACCAAAGACATATAAAAAGCAGAATGCCCCAACGATTAAATGCACGTTTTCAAGAAAATCATCTTTGCATAATGAAACAACGATTTTTTCTAACATTGGGGTAGTCTGCTTTATTACTGCTTGTTTCTCACAGTATTCAATTTTTTTACGATTAGATAAATGTATCTACTCTTCTGAGCCAGATAAAATAGCCAGCGTATCGAACAATTCTTCTTTACGGACCTCCACCATAGCACCGGTATGTTTGATGGTGATCTCTACGATTCCTTCCGCCGCCTTTTCACCAACACTAAGACGTAAAGGACAACCGATCAGATCAGCGTCTTTGCTTTTTCTATCTGTCGCCACTTTGCGATCATCTATTAAAACATCATAACCTCTTTCAGTTAAGGATGCTTCCAACTCCGCAACTAACTGTGACTGAGCAAGATCCGCAACATCAAATTGCAGCAGATGCACGGCAAACGGCGCGATCTCATCCGGCCAATGCAGTCCTTCTTCATCCGCGTACTGTTCCACGATCGCCGCAAACAGATGGTTCACATCTAATTCATAACTGCCGAGGGCAAATGATATATTCTCTTCCGCCTCATTTAAAGCAAGAGCTTTCATTTCAGTGCTCTTTGTTTTTTTGAAAAGGCGGCTTAAACGGATCCCTCTGGCAAGAGCCAAAACTCCTTGACCGTCAGGAGAGATCTCACCGATTTCCGCAAATCGAAAATCGCCAAACGCTTTCGGCTGAAAATCTCGTTTTGGGTCAACATTCAAAAACCATTGATGTTTTGTATTAGCGCCAACCATTCCATTGGTTACATCTTTCACATAATGATCCGCATAAAGTTCGATCGTTTCAGGTAAATTTATAGGACTTACGGTCACCGGATCAGCATCAATATATGATGAGATTTTCTCATCCGATATCTTAATGAAACGGTCAGCTTGCAAATATTTTCTTACTTTGTTCGGATTTACTTGATGGTCCCCGCGTGTCAATATCATGACTGGACGGCCATCAGCTAAAAATAATTCTGCTCTGACGGCTTTCTTATAATCGACCTCAAAATAATCTGCTGCGGCTATCAGAGAATCCGCATCCGGCGCAGATTTTTTTTCAAGCTCACCAATGCTGGCATGCAGTCGTTTGGGGATATATTGACTGGCGGCTATTTCTTTATGCGCCGCATAATCACTTTCTGTGGAATAGAAAAAAGTTTCCTCACCGATTTCAGAAACCGCTATAAATTCTTTGGCCTCAGCAATACCTTTTGCGGCATCGTTGCCGTTGATCTCACGTACTTCGATTTTACAGCGAGCAAATATTCTTCGATAGACTTCTTCGTATCGGCGAAAAAAATCTTCCAAATTCCCCTCATTCTCATGAAAAGAGCGGCCTTCTTGCAAAAGATATTCCTGACTTTTCAGCCAGCCAAATCGAATAGGCGACTTTTCCCGCAACTTTGTTTGAAATTGAAACAGATGGAGGGGCAATTGAGTGGTGGAATAAATATCTTGGGTCAGCAGTGCGACAAAAGGATCCTCAGTAACTTTTTCTGTTTCATAAATTTCCGGATCTTTTTGCCATATTTCTGTAGACTGCTGAGACGGCAGCAAAATTTCTTGACCACCGATATCCGCTAATTCCTCCCGGATGATCCCTTTGATCTTTTCAATCACCCGGTGAGCTAGCGGCAAATAACAATAAGAACCTGATGCAAATTGACGAATGTACCCTGCCCGAACTAACACGTAAAAATGCGGTTCATCCATTGTCGGTAAATCTTCTAACGTTGGGATCAGCATTTGCGACTGTTTCATTTTTTTCTCCTTCATTCCAGATCATTATTTCAAGAATACTAATTTTGGTTAAAAGAAAAACCGCTGGATATCATTCCATGTCACCAGCACCATCAACACCATCAGCAACCCAAATCCGATCAGTGTCAATATTCCTTCTTTTTCTTGACTTAATGGTTTGCCGCGGACGCCTTCAATAATATTCAACACCAGTTTGCCTCCGTCTAATGCGGGAATTGGCAATAGATTGAAGATCCCCAGATTTATCGACAAAACAGCCATCAGCAAAATAACTGTCGTCACTCCTTGTTCTGCGGCTTGCGAAGACATTTGGAACATCGCTACTGGTCCGCCTAATTTGTTGATATCCGGATGTACGATCAAGCTGCCTAATGCTTTGAAAATAGCCAATGAATTATCCAAAGTCATTGTAAAGCCGCCTGTTATGATAGCTGAGAAACTGTCATCCATCGGGGCGTAAATGCCTAGTTTCCCAACAGTCTGATCGCCTTCTTTTTCCGCTTCTGGAACAACCGTTTTTTCAAAAGTCTCTTGCCCTCTTTGGATCTCAAAATTCAGCTTTTTCTCAGGATTCTTTGTAATGATCGTAGTCAATTCTTCCCAGCTGTTGATTTTTTCTCCATCCACCTGCAAGATTTTATCATTCTCTTTCAGACCCGCTTGTGCCGCAGCGCCATTTTCCACTACTCGACCGATCCCATTGGTGTCTAAAACCGCAGTTCCGCCTTGAATAAATGTAAACACAATAAACAAAATAATCGCCAAGATGAAATTGTTCATCGGTCCGGCAAAATTTGTCAGCATCCGTTCCCACAACTTAGCAGATTGGAATTGAACATCCCGGGGAGCGATTCGAACTTCGGTACCGTCTTGTTCAATGATCGTAGCGTCATGCAAAACTTGATAGGTCTCCAAATGACTTTCATCACCGTTGACATACCCTGATATAGTCAGCTGATCTTCCAAATCAAATTCCACCAATTCCATTGGTATGCCATTTGGTAATTGAACTTTTTTACTCGTATTGATCTTCGTTATTTTTCCTTCATCATTTTGGACTAAAGAAATCGGCATTCCCGGCGCAAGTTCGGTCTCATCTTCCCCCATTCCTGCCATTCGAACATACCCGCCGATCGGCAACAGCCGCAACGTATATGTAGTACCGTCTTTTCCTTGATGTCCGTAGATCTTTGGTCCCATACCGATAGCAAATTCACGAACTAGGATCCCTGCCCGTTTGGCAAAAAAGAAATGGCCAAATTCATGTATGATTACAATAACACCAAAGACAATAATGAATGTCAAAGCTGTTTTCATCTTTTTTCCTCACTTTCAAAACCGTATTAAAAAATATTAAAATTCTTTCTCATTTTAGCACATTCAAAAAGATTAACCAATACAGCATTTTTCCTGCTTGATTTCAACAAAGGTATAAAAAAACTGCAGCGGCATAGTGATCCAACTGCAGTTAAGATTTTTAAAATACACCCAATAAGTGCATAAGGGGAAAAACGAACAACAGGCTGTCGAAGCGATCCAAGATCCCGCCATGTCCTGGCAAGATATTTCCAGAATCCTTCACATCATAATGGCGTTTGATAGCTGATTCAACCAAGTCGCCGAATTGTCCAACAACTGAAAAGACGATGGTCAATAAGATCATGACCAATGTACCGTGTCCAAAGTATTCTTTTCCAGGAAACAGTAATAGGTAGATGGCAGCAACTACCACTGCGCTAATGATTCCGCCGATCGCGCCTTCAATAGTTTTATTAGGTGAGATTTCTGGCCATAATTTATTTTTTCCATATTTACGGCCTACCATATAGGCTCCGATATCTGTCGCCCAAACGATAAACAAACCGAAAATCAATACCACTAAGCTTTCCATTCTGGCAGCCACGAAGTTTTGGAATCCGACGCCGACATATAAACTCACGATCACCGGAAATCCTGCTTCATCGATAGTATAGGTATTTTTAGAAATAACCGATACTCCCAACAGCACCATGACTGTCAAATAAAACAGTAGGAATTGGTTGTTTTCTCCTGAAGAAAGCCAATCCATGATCGGCAGAACCAGGAAGACTGCCCCGATCGCAGAAATGATCCCTTCAAAACTGACGATATCCAATCCTTTCATTCGGAATAACTCATAGACGCCCACCACTGCTAGTAAAGCCGCAGTAACTTCAATGGCAATGCCGCCGACATAGACGATCGGTAAAAAAATCACCAATGCCACGACAGCAGTTATAACACGTTGTCTCACTTTTTATCCTCCTCTTTATTCTTTAGTCCGCCGAAACGCCGATCGCGATTTTGAAATGCCGCGATCGCATCCTCTAACAATGAGCCATCAAAATCCGGCCACAAAGCAGGCGTAAAAAAGAATTCGCTATAAGCGATTTGCCACAGCAAGAAATTGCTGATCCGTTCTTCGCCGCTGGTACGAATCACCAGTTCAGGATCCCGCAATTCCGGTTCTAAAAATCCAGTCATTAAATGATCCGCCACCATTTCTTCGGTGATAGCATCCGCGGATAGTTTTTCTGCCGATAGTTTTTTTACGATTTCTTTGACACCGGTAACGATTTCTGCTCGACTGCCGTAATTCAAGGCAAAATTCAAAACCATCCCAGTATTTTCTTTCGTCTGCTCAATGGCGCGTTTAACAGCGTCTTGAGTATGAGCCGGCAAAAATTCCGTATAGCCCATGACATGGACTTTGACATTTTCTTTGATCAATTCCGGAACAAATTTATCAAAGAAATCCACCGGCAACTGCATCAAAAAATTGACTTCCTCTGTGGGACGTTTCCAATTTTCAGTAGAAAAGGCATATAAGGTCAAGACTTTGACGCCAAGTTTTGAGGCATGTTTCGTTACCTTTTTAACAGTTTCCATTCCCTCTTTATGCCCTGCGATCCGCGGTAATCTGCGATTCTGCGCCCAGCGGCCGTTACCATCCATGATGATCGCGATATGTTTGGGGATCGGACCATCAGCTGCAAAAACAAATTCGCTTGTTTCTTGAATGTATTTATTTTTTTGCGGGAAAAAACGCAGCATAATCTTAGCTCCTAACGAATTTACATTTTATCTTCCCTATTATACCAATAAAATAGCCGCTTTCCTATGAAAAAAAGCAAGCGCCTTTCAAAATTTAATGAAAAAAGAACCTGATCGTAAGACAATCTGGCAACACCAAGTTTTTGACTCGGTGTTGCCAAGGGTATCTCTATCTGATCAAGTTCTTCTAAATCCAATTGAAAAATATTAAACTTCTAACAATTCTTTTTCTTTTTCGGCAGCGATGGCATCCAATTGTTTGATGCTGTCATCTGTCAATTTTTGCACGTCTTTTTCTAAACCGCGCAGATCATCTTCTGTGATGTCGCCGTCTTTTTGTTGTTTTTTGTAGCTGTCCATCGCGTCGCGGCGGATATTACGTACAGCGATCTTAGAATTTTCAGCTTCTTTTTTCACTTCTTTAGCCAATTCTTTCCGACGATCTTCTGTCAATTGAGGAATGACCAAACGAATAACGTTCCCGTCATTTGCCGGTGTGATCCCTACATCGCTAGTCAAGATCGCTTTTTCGATGTCTTGGATCGTTGATTTGTCAAACGGTGTGATCATCAACACACGAGCTTCTGGGATCGTGATGGAAGCCATTTGATTCACAGGTGTTGGTACGCCATAGTAAGTTACCATCACTCGATCAAGCAAGCTGGCATTCGCACGCCCAGCACGGATCTGTCCTAATTCCCGTTGCAGATTTTCTGCCGCTTTCTGCATTTTTTCTTTTGCTTCTGTCATTATTGCATCTGCCATTATTATTTCCCCCTAACTGTTGTTCCGATATTTTCTCCCATGATTGCCCGACGGATATTTCCCGGCTCGTTCAAATTAAAGACAACCAATGGAATATCGTTGTCCATACTTAATGAGCTTGCGGTGGAATCCATTACTTGCAGGCCTTTGGCGATAACATCCAAATGTGTCAATTCTTCAAATTTCACTGCGTTGGCGTCAAGTTTTGGATCAGCTGAATAAACGCCGTCCACATTGTTTTTCGCCATCAATATAACGTCTGCGTCGATTTCTGCGGCGCGCAATGCAGCAGTTGTGTCTGTTGAAAAGTACGGATTACCCGTACCGCCGGCAAAGATAACGATCCGGCCTTTTTCCAAATGACGTTCTGCCCGACGGCGAATGTAAGGTTCCGCGATTTGACGCATTTCGATAGATGTTTGGACCCGTGTTGGGACACCTTCATTTTCCAATGTATCTTGCAATGCTAATGCGTTCATTACTGTTGCCAGCATACCCATGTAATCGGCTTGCGCACGTTCCATGCCCATTTGCGCACCGATTTGTCCGCGCCAGATGTTGCCGCCGCCGACAACGATCGCCATTTCTACACCTAATTCATGTACTTCTTTGATTTCTTTGACGATCTCTTTGATAACAGGCGGTTTGATTCCGAAACCTTCTTCACCTGCTAGTGCTTCACCGCTCAGTTTTAAGACGACACGTTGATATTTTGTTTTAGCCATTATGATTCCTCCGTATTTCCCTACTACTATTGTAGCATATCACTTAAGTTATGCCAGTACTATCCTGACATAGCAGATATTTGCTTAAAAAAAGGGAGCGCATTATCCATGCGTTCCCAGCTATTCAACTGAATAGAAATTATTTTTTCACTTGGCTCATAACTTCTTCAACAAAGTTATCTTCACGTTTTTCGATACCTTCGCCAACTTCAAAACGTACAAATGATTTCACAGTAGCGCCTTTTGAAGCAACGTATTTTTCAACAGTCATGTCAGGATCTTTAACGAATGGTTGATCAACTAATGCGATTTCTGCTTTAAATTTCTTCAAGCGGCCTTCCACCATTTTTTCAACGATGTTAGCTGGTTTGCCTTCGTTCAATGCTTGTTCTGTCAAGACTGATTTTTCATGTTCTAATTCAGATTCAGGAATTTGTGTTTCGTTCACATAGCGAGGGTTGATCGCAGCTACGTGCATCGCTACATCTTTAGCAACAGATTCGTCAGTTGTTCCTTCCAATACAGTCAGAACAGCGATACGTCCGCCCATGTGCAAGTATCCGCCGAATGCTGCGTTATCGTCTTTTTCAACAACTTCGAAACGACGGAAGCTGATTTTTTCACCGATAACTTGAGTAGCTTCGATCAAAGCTGCTTCAACAGTACCTTTTGAAGTTTCAAGTTTCATTGCTGCGTCCATGTCAGCTGGTTTGTTTTCAGCAACTAGTTCAGCGATTTCTTTCACTAATTCTTGGAACATTTCATTTTTTGATACGAAGTCAGTTTCTGAGTTGACTTCAACGATTGCTGCTACGTTACCTTTTACAGCAACTGCAGCTAAACCTTCAGCAGCGATACGATCGCTTTTCTTCGCAGCTTTAGCCATACCTTTTTCACGTAAAAGATCGACTGCTTTATCCATGTCGCCTTCTACTTCTACCAATGCTTTTTTCGCATCCATCATACCTACGCCAGTCATGTCGCGCAATTCTTTTACCATTTTAGCTGTAACGTCTGCCATTTTAATTTCTCCTCCTGATTATTGGGATTTTTCGGGAGCATAGCCCGTTGTTTTCTTCTAAAAAAGCTGTTTCAAAGGAGAGTGAGGCTTGAGCGCCTAGCCTTTGAAACAGCTCCATCATTTAAAAATTATTCAGCTGATTCAGCAGATGCGTTGTCGCCTTCTACTACATCAACGATTTCTTCGATTGAAGTTGTGTTTTCTGTGTTTTCAGCATTTTCTGCTGCAAAATCTTCTTCTACGACTTGGTCTTCACCTTGATTGCCTTCGATGAAAGCATCAGCCATTTTAGCAGTGATCAATTTAACGGCACGGATCGCATCGTCATTTGAAGGGATCACTACATCGATTTCGTCTGGATCGCAGTTTGTATCGACCATCGCAACGATTGGGATATTCAATTTGTGTGCTTCTTGAACAGCGATACGTTCTTTACGTGGGTCAACGATGTACATTACATCTGGAATTCTAGGCATATCTGCGATACCGCCCAAGAATTTTTCAAGACGTTCACGTTCTTTGTTCAAGCCGACAACTTCTTTTTTAGGAAGAACTTCAAATGTTCCGTCTTCTTCCATTTTGTCGATTTGTTTCAAGCGAGCAACACGTTTTTGGATTGTTTCCCAGTTTGTCAATGTTCCGCCTAACCAACGATGGTTAACGTAGTATTGACCTGCACGTGTAGCTTCTTCTTTGATTGCTTCTTGTGCTTGTTTTTTTGTACCTACGAATAAAGCAACGCCGCCTTCTTCAGCTACGTTTTTCATGTAATCGTAAGCTGCATCTACTAACTTAACTGTTTTTTGTAAGTCGATGATGTAGATACCGTTTCTTTCTGTGAAGATGTATTTCTTCATTTTTGGGTTCCAGCGACGTGTTTGGTGACCAAAGTGTACGCCGGCTTCTAGCAATTGTTTCATTGAAATGACTGCCATTTGTGTTTCCTCCAGTTTGGTTTTATTTTTTCCTCTCTTGTCTTTCAACTCTTTGAAGAACTGAATAACAGCACCCCTTCGCAGATCGGGCAAGATGTGGATTTGTGTAAGTTTGTGACTCACACCTTTAGTAGTATACAAGAATCGTAATAGAATTGCAATGATTTTTTACTTGAAAAACGGTTACTAAAAACAGCTCCAAAAAGACAAAAACCAACGCCCATTGAGCCTCGCCTTCAGCAGGATCGTTGTATCTGCTGACAGGTGGCTCTCTTAACGTTGGTTGCTATTTTTCAAAATACTTCTTATATTGCATTGCTGCTGAATTCTTCAATTATTTAGAAAGACCTTGGGCAAAGTGATCCATCGCTTGTTTGACTTCTTCTACTTTGTCTTCTTTTAATAATGGCAGAAGTTTTGCTTGTAAGGCTTCAAAGTCTGCGTGAGTAAAGTTGTCAGTTTGTTGATCTGCGAAAGATTGTACTAACAAAGCTTTTGCTTCTTCGACCTTTCCTTCTTGAACACGTTCCAAAAAGAATTGTAAGAATTTTTCTTGATCTTGTTGTTTCATAGTGATCCGCTCCTTTTAACAAAATAATTTTTACAAATAAATTATACCCCTTTTTTCAGGATATAGGTATTTTGAACACTTCTGCTGCCATCAGTCGATTTGTTCGACAACTGTTTTTTTAGATGAAAATTCAAAATTTATGAATAAAAATTCGCTCATCCATCTGGGCAGCTTGACTAGTATTTGCTATGATGTTAAGAGAAAAAAGAAAAGGAGTTCAGCATATGCGCAAAGCAGACCGACACTTATTAATCAAACAGATCATCAGCAATCAAACGGTTCGTACTCAAGAAGAATTGCTTCGCCTCTTAGAAAAAAAAGGCGTTTCTGCTACACAAGCTACTATTTCTCGTGATATCCGCGATTTAAAGATCATCAAAGCCCCCGATGAAACTGGGCAAGCCCGTTTTGAAATTTTTCAAGGAGACCGCTTCGCTCAAGATGGTCAAGAAGAAGAACGCCGACTGATCCATATGATCGAAGATGTAGTGACCAAAGTTGATCGGGTCCAGTTTTTAACGATCGTCAATACATTGCCTGACAATGCGCAATTGATCACTGCTCTGATTGATGAGGTGGATATTCCTGAAAAAGTCACTACGCTTGCCGGATTTGACACAGTGATCATTATCTCTCGCACAGAAGAAGACGCGAAAAAAATCGAGAGATATTTCAGAGCACATATCTTAGCTTGATCCCAAGATAGCTCAAAGATAGAAAAATCGATGCCAAATCAAAAACACACTGACCGGTTATTCGCGGTCAGTGTGTTTTTTGGTATAAACTTTCTGATTTGAAAGAGTTTTTACATTTTATCTGGTGCGTGTAATCCCAACAGACGCAGATCTTCTTTCAGCAAGACAGTCACGGCATAAACCAATGCCAAGCGTGCTTCTTTTTGATCATCTTCAGCTAAGACTTTTGTTTGTGCATAGTACTTGTTGAAAGCTTGTGCTAATTTGATAGCGTGTTTTGCGATCACGGATGGTTCATATTTTTCCGCAGCTTGCAAGACTGTTTCTGGGTATTTTTGGATCAGTTTAACGATTTCCCAGCTGCTTTCGTCAGCTAATGCGTAATTTTTGTTTTCATCAGGAACGAATTGCGCTTTTTCAAGGATACTCATAGCACGAGCGTGAGTATATTGTACGTATGGTCCAGTTTCGCCTTCAAAACGAACGACTTCTTCTAAAGTGAAGTCAAAAGTATTCAAACGATCATTTTTCAAGTCATGGAAAACAACGGCTCCGACACCCACTTGTTTAGCAACTTCGTCTTTGTTTTCAAGATCTGGATTCTTTTCAGAGATTTGTTCTTTTGCGGAATCGATCGCTTGGTTAAGCACTTCTTCCAACAAGACGATCTTTCCTTTACGAGTAGATAATTTCTTACCTCCTTGAGTGATCAAACCGAAAGCGATGTGGTGCATATCGTCTGACCAGTCAAAGCCCATTTCCTTCAAGACAGCTTTCAATTGTTTGAAGTGGTAGCTTTGTTCGTTCCCTACTACATAGATAGATTTTGCGAAATCATATGTCCGTTTGCGGTACAACGCTGCTGCTAGATCCCGAGTGATGTATAACGTAGCGCCGTCTGATTTGCGGATCAAAGCAGGGTTCAAGTCATAAGCTGATAGATCGACGATTTCAGCACCGCGGTCTTCTTTTAATAGATGTTTTTCTTCAAGAAGATCAGTGATTTCATCCATTTTGTCATTGTAGAATGCTTCACCGTTCAATGAATCGAATTTCACTTCCAACATATTGTAGATCTTGTTGAACTCTTTCATTGATTCATCACGGAACCATTGCCATAATGAAACAGCTTCTTCATCTTTATCTTCTAGTTTTTTGAACCATGCACGTGCTTCATCATCCAGTTCAGGTTGCGTTTCTACTTCTTCGTGGAATTGCACATATAAACGTAATAATTCATTAATCGGTTCAGTTTTGACTGCTTCTTCTGAGCCCCATTTTTTATAAGCTACAATCAATTTACCAAACTGTGTGCCCCAGTCGCCTAGGTGATTGATACGGATTGGTTTGTAGCCGATCTTTTCATAAATGAAGCCGATAGAATTCCCGATAACAGTAGAACGTAAATGTCCCATAGAGATCGGTTTAGCGATATTAGGTGAAGACATATCGATAGGGACGTTTTTGTTTTCGCCGATATTCGCGTCACCGTAATGATTTTTTTCTTTCACAACAGCGGCCAAAACATTTTTGCTGATAACTTCTTTGTTCATGAAGAAGTTTAGGTAAGGTCCTACGACTTCGATTTTTTCAAAATCTGAAGGATCGATTTTTTCTGCTAATTCTGGAGCGATTTGTTGCGGTGCTTTACGATAAGCTTTGGCTAATGCGAAAGCTGGAAAAGCAACGTCTCCGTGATCAGCGGATTTTGGGTTTTCCAATAATTTTGCAACTTGTTCCAATGATAGATCGTCTTTCACGACATCATAAATAGCTTTAGCAACGACATCTTTGTTATTCATTTCTGTTCCTCCTTGATTGTTGAGTCTCTTTTGAAAGCAATAAAAAAAGCCCCCAGTGAAAACTATCACCAGAGACGAGATTACCCGCGGTACCACTCTAATTGTTCTATAAAGAACCTACTTAATCTTATAACGGCAGATGACCGTCTGCATCGCAGATTTTCCCAAGTGCGCTTCTCTTTTGCTTCCCTGTCCGGCTCTCACCTGCCCGAACTCGCTGAATGTTCCCCAAAAGATACTCTCTTGTTCAACAAATCATTTATTAAACTTCATCTGATTATAGCAAAAGTTCTTTTGAATGGCTAGTATTTTTCTTTTTTTTAAATATTCCTTTTAAATAAGCGTCTTTCATCGGGCCTAAAGGAGAAAAATCCACGATGTAAAGACGCTTATCTATAAATCAAATCCATCTGACGAAAGATTGATCTACCTAGTCTGCAACTACGATCGTACCATCTTCGTTGGTCAACAGATTCTCGATGTTTTCCAATGATGTGATGATCGCTTTGGCGTTTGGACACGCTTCAACAAATTGAATAGCCGCTTGCACTTTTGGCAGCATGCTGCCTGGCGCAAATTGTTTTTCTTCAATATATTGTTTCATTTCAGAAACGGTAACTGTTTCTAGTTTCTTTTGATCTGGTTTTTGATAGTTGACGTAGACATTGTCGACACCTGTCAAAATGATCAGCAAATCAGCGCCGATGATCTCTGCCAATTTTTCAGAAGCAAAGTCTTTATCGATTACCGCTTCTCGGCCTTCTAAGCCATGGACTGTTTCAACGACAGGAATTCCGCCGCCCCCAACAGAAACGGTGATCACACCCTGATCCACTAAACTTTCGATTACTCGTGCTTCTTTGATAGAGATCGGTTTTGGCGAAGCGACAACTTTGCGCCATCCGCGACCCGCGTCCTCTTTAAACGTAGCAGAAGTATCTGTCATCTGTTGTTTTGCTTCTTCTTCAGTGAAAAATGGTCCAACTGGTTTTGAAGGATCTTTGAATGAAGGATCGTTTTCATCAACAATGACTTGGGTAACAAGAGATACGACATCTTTATCGATCCCTTTTTCTTTTAAAACAGTGCCCATCGCATTTTGCAGCCAGTAGCCGATCGAACCTTCTGTCATAGCTACGCAAGTATCTAAAGGCATTGCCGGTGTTTTCTCGGAATCCGCCGCCGCTTGTTGGATCAACAGGTTTCCAACTTGTGGGCCGTTGCCGTGAGAGATGATCAATTCATCTCCTTGTTCGATAAATTTCACTAGATATTTCGCAGTTTCATTTAATGCTTGTTGTTGGGCTTTCGCTGTTGCGTCATCTGATAAGATCGCGTTTCCGCCTAATGCAACAACGACTTTTCGTTTTGCCATAGTGTAAGACACTCCTTTTCCGGTGTTTTTAAGAATGACAAAGCGAGCCAGCGCCTGTCGCTTGTTTTTACAAACCTACAACATACTGACCCGCTTTTGTTAAAGTAGTCTTTTTAATTAAACTCGGGGAATAAACAGGTTTCCAAGAGTAGCCGCCATGATAGCTTTGATTGAATGCATGCGGTTTTCTGCTTGTTGGAATTGACGAGCGTATTTACTGCGGAACACTTCGTCTGTCACTTCCATCTCAGTAATACCGAAACGTTCTTTCATTTGTTCACCATACACAGTGTTTGTATCATGGAATGCTGGTAAGCAGTGCAAGAAGATCAACCGGTCAGTGTTGTGTGTTTTTTCAACCATTTCCATATTGATTTGATAAGGTTTCAATAATTTGATCCGTTCTTCAAATTTATCTTCTTCACCCATTGATACCCAGACATCAGAATATAATACGTCCACGCCGTCTACACCTTTATCCACATCATCAGTGATCATCAATTGAGCACCAGATTCAGCAGCAAAGCCTTCTGCCAATTTTACGATTTCTTCATCCGGTTGTAATTCTTTCGGCGCTACGATACGCATATTCGTTCCTAAGATCGCACCAGTTACTAATAAAGAATTCGCCATGTTGTTGCGTCCGTCGCCGCAATAAGCTACTGTGATGCCTTCTACTTTGCCAAAGTTTTCTTGGATTGTTAAGAAGTCAGCGATCATTTGTGTTGGATGCCATTCGTCAGTCAAGCCGTTCCAAACCGGTACGCCTGAAAACTCAGCCAATTCTTCCACCATTTTTTGGCTGAAGCCGCGGAATTCGATCCCATCGAACATACTGCCTAAAACGCGGGCTGTATCTTCAGTAGACTCTTTTTTACCTAATTGGATATCGTTGGCACCTAGATATTCAGGGTGTGCTCCTAAATCGATCGCCGCTGTTGTAAAGGCCGCCCGTGTACGAGTAGATGTTTTTTCAAATAATAGCGCAATATTTTTTCCTTCTAGATAGTGATGAGGAATACCGCGTTTTTTCAGATCTTTCAAATGTTCAGAAAAATCGATCAAGTATTGTAATTCTTCTTTTGTAAAATCTTTCTCGGCTAATAAACTTCTTCCTTGGAATACTGAATCTTTCATAGTTTTATTCTCCTTTAGTTTGGGTAATTATTGATGCTGTCTAGAAGCGGACGTCCGCCCGCTTTTGAACAGCTAGTCGATTATTTCAAATCTTCTCGAATCAATGGTTGGCTCATGCAGCGTGGACCACCACGACCGCGAGACAATTCACTTGAATGAATCTCCAATACTTTGATGCCATAGCTGCGCAGTAATTCATTAGATACATAGTTGCGGTTATAAGTAACCACGACTCCTGGGGCAATCGCTAAAGTGTTGGATCCGTCGTTCCATTGTTCCCGAGGTGCAACGATCGCATCGCCGTTACCTGTTGGGATCAATACTAAATCGTCTAGATGCAATGCTTCTTTCAGTGTACCATGGAGATCTTGACTGTGGGAGATTTTGATATCGTCGCCATCAGCTTCCAAAGTGTACACATCGATTTTGCCGTCAGCATCTTGGATCGCTGGATGGATCGTAAACTTGTCATGATCTACCATTGTAAATACTGTATCTAAGTGCATCATTGCCCGGTTGTTCGGGATCTTGATCGCCAATACTTTTTTGAATCCGGCATTTTTCGCAAATAGATTACGAGCGATTTTTTCGATAGAACGTGCATGTGTCCGTTGTGAGATACCGATTGCTACAACTTCATGGCTCAATACCAATTCGTCTCCGCCTTCGATATGTCCATCTTCATCCCGGTCTAACCAAACTTCAACACCTTTGTTGGCAAAACGCGGATGATGATTCAAGATATAGGTCGTGAATAATGATTCGCGACGACGCGCTTCAAATGTCATTTTATTGACAGACATCCCATTTCCGATCGATGCGGAAGGGTCGCGTGTAAAGTAAAGGTTTGGCATTGGATCCATATAAAATGGATAGTCGGCATCATTGGAAAGGTCGAACAGTGAATGAGGCTTAACATCCAACTCATTTGTTCGAACACCTGCCATCACTTTGTCCACCATTTCTTGAGTGCCCATTGAAGATAGATATTCAAACAGACCTTGACGAACAGCCGCAGAATCGATAAAAGATTCATCCAGCATTCGATTCAAGAATTCTTCTTTGACATTACCGGCATCGATTGCTTCTGCCGCTAATTTTTCCAAGTATAACGTTTCTACACCGTTTTCTTGCAAAACTTGAGCAAATTCATCATGCTCAGCCTGCGCTACTGGAAGATAGGGAATATCATCGAACAAAAGACGTTCCATAATATCAGGTGTTAAGTTTTCTACTTCTTTCCCTGGTCTTTTCAGTAAGACGGTTTGTAATTTCCCTATTTCAGAAAATACGTGAATTGGTTTATCCATTTTCCTGCCTCCTTGTTGTTGATTACGGTATTAGCATAACGCGCCATAGTAAGCCCTTTCAGAAATATTAGACATTAAAAATGCCAAATATTTCACACTAATGACTGCGTTATTTATATTTAATCGTATTTATTCTTTTTTGTCAAAAAAAGCGATTGTTTTTATACAAAAAATAGCCAAAAAAAATATTTATTCAAATTATTTTTTTTTATGTATATAAAAAAATTTTGCTTTACAACAATTTTGTTATCGCTTACTGAATATAAATATTTTTCGTTTTTTGTATATTTTTTTATACAAATAATTCTATTATTCATTTTTGACGGACAAGGGATTTCTTTATTTATTTTCACTCAAAAGTTTATTTAATGGTCGTTATGCTAAAAAAACAGTTAGTATCTTTTTTGCTTTTTCCTCTTTACAAGCGGAAGCAAAAAAGTCACAATTGATAGTAGAAGACAAGGAAGAAATGAGGGATACAAATGTATGTCGATAAAACCGATTTTCAATTTTCTCGCTTGCGATATCAAAAAGACTTTGAACAGCTCACTGATGAGGAATTCAAACTTTTGAAAGGAAATGTCATCTTTCGTTCTTACAAAAAAGGCCAGATACTCTTTGATGAAGGAGATGCCAGGGATCGCCTTTATTATGTGACAAATGGGTTGGTGCGCCTTGAACGTTATGACGAAAGTGCGACTTATTACTATTATGATTATGTATCAAACAACAGTGTCTTTCCTTTAGGCGGAATTTTTCACGAAAAAACATATTGTCATAGTGCACAGGCGATGACAGACATCGAAACGTTCTATTTTCCAGCTCATATTTTTGAACAAGTTTGTCAAAACAACCCGAAACAGCTGATTTATTTAACTAAAAAATTAAATCAGATCATCGAAGCTCATCAACTGCGCTTACAGACCGGCTTGACTTCCAATGCCCATGACCGCGTCAAACAAAATCTCTACATACTGAAAAAAGAACTCGGGCAAAAAGAATCAAAAAATACCACCGTGATCCCGTTTCCCATCACGTTAAAAGAGCTGGCAGTCAACAGCGGGACCACACGGGAAACCGCCGGACAAGTGATCAAAAAACTGAAGCAAAGCGGTTGTTTGGATTACGACAAAAAAATTTTTACTTTTTATGAATAAATAAGATCCGCTTGTCTTTCGAGGATCCTGCAAACCAATTTGTAAACGGTCAGGATCGGCTCGATCAACAAGCGGATCTTTTATTTTTTAAAAAGATAAGCTGGGTGCAGCATTTAGATGCCAATCAGCAAAATGACGTTTTTTCAATTCGATATGAGCGGCTGCTCCGATCATGGCTGCATTGTCACCGCATAATTTCAATGGCGGAATCACCAATTCAACATTTGGAAGCTCACCGATTTTTTCCTGAAGACTTTCCCGCAGACCTTGGTTTGCCGCAACCCCTCCGGCTACGATCAATTGTTTGACGGGATATTTTTGACAGGCTTTGACTGTTTTTTCAGTCAACACGTCTACTACACTGGCTTGAAAACTGGCTGCCAAATCATTTGGCGAAAGCTCTTCTCCTCGTTGTTGCGCATTGTGGACCAGATTGATAAAGGCGCTTTTCAAACCGCTGAAACTGAAATCAAAATTATCTTCATGGATCATTGCCCGCGGCAGATGATAAGTATCTGCTCCTAAATGAGCCATACGATCGATTTCTTTCCCGCTAGGATAAGACAGCCCCAATACACGACCGACTTTATCATAGGCTTCTCCTGCCGCATCGTCGCGAGTTTCTCCGATGATCTCATAAGAGCCGTCTTCTTCCATATAGACCAACTCTGTATGCCCGCCGCTGACTAATAATGCCATCAACGGAAATTCCAATGGTTTAACAAAACGCGCTGCGTAAATATGCCCTGCCATGTGACTTACAGGAATCAATGGTAAGCCATTAGCCCAAGCAAACGCCTTTGCCGCGGAAATCCCGATCAGCAACGACCCTACTAAACCCGGTCCATAAGTCACTGCGACAGCTTGCAGATCTGAAGGCACGACACCGGCTTCACTCATTGCTTCATCGATACAGCTGGTGATTTGTTCTACATGGTGGCGGCTGGCAACTTCAGGTACTATACCGCCAAAACGCTGATGACTTTTTATTTGAGAAGCGATGATATTACTGCAGATCGTCTCTCCATTTTTTACAACTGCGACACTTGTTTCGTCACAGCTGCTTTCAATTGCTAAAATCAATTCATCCATTGATCGTTACCTCACTTTCTTACGCATGATCAATGCATCTTCCGTCGGTGCAGAATAATAATTCTTCCGCCGACCGATCACTTCGAAGCCGTTTGCCAGATAAAGATTTTGTGCGGAATGATTGGAAACCCGCACTTCTAAAAAAATCACAGCGGCCGTTTCACTGACTTGTTGAAACAACCCTTTTAATATCTTCCCACCATAGCCGTTTTTCTGCTGAGAAGATGCCACTGCAAAATTTGAGATCTCTACCTCATCAAGGACTTGCTGATAACCAATAAAACCTGCGATCTGCTGCTCTATTTGCAACAACAGGTAACGGCTGTGCTCTGCTGAAAGGTCGTTCATAAACTGTTCTTCTGTCCAAGGCGACCCTTGAGGATATGCCTCATCAGCCAACAAAAAAAGCTCAGAGGCCGTTTGCTGATTATCTTTTTTCTCATAAAGTATTACGTTTGGTTCATTCATTTATATATTTCACCATATCCAAGGCGTCTTCATTTGTTTCATCATAATAGCCGTTTTTGACCGCGCGGGAAACAAAGCCGACTTTACGATAAAGCCGCTGCGCTTCACGATTGCCCAATCTTACTTCCAAGGACAAACTTGTGCACTGATTTTTGATGGCATAGGCTTCGATCTCTTTCAATAAAAAAGTACCTAAGCCTTTTCCTTGGTACGCTGGCAAGATCGCGATATTCGTGATGTGTCCGTCACCATCTGAAAGACGGCAGCCGATAAACCCCACTAATCTTTCTGAATGTTCTACACAAAGATATAGATGCGGCAGTGCAGACAACAATTCTGAAAGAAACGCTGATCTGGTCCATGGGATTTTCCCATCATAAACCATACGCTGGACATCTATCAGTTCCTTAACGTCTTCTCGCGCCATTTTTCTGATCAAATAGTCATTTTCGCCGATTTTTTGAATCTGCATAGGATAGGTTTCTTCTTGCCTGAAAGGCAGACACTGAAGAAATGTTTTAAATTTTTTCAACATACTGCTCATCCCCTGGATCATGCGAGGTCAACCATTTTTCTTCCGCTTCTACCCGTTTCAAGTAATCCGGCAAAAAGCTGTCGATAGGTACCGGCTGTGCCGCCGCCCCTAGTTCTGCAAGAACGATCCCAGACGGATGATTCCATTCTGGTATTTTATTAAGGACAGCATTTGGCAAATTCTCGCGGATTTTTTCTGCAAATTTTACTACATCTGTGCCTACAAAAAAAACTTTTTGCTCAGTAAGTTTGGTCAGCAGCTGTTCCAAGGAAATGTGCTGATCCGGTAGAACGTTGACTAATTTTCCATCCTGCCACTGGTATGCTCCGGCATATACATTCCCGCGCCGAGCATCAAAAAGCGGAACGATCCAGCCATCTTCATTGCGACAATTGGCAGCAATCACCGCCAAACTGGAAACTCCTACTAATTCCGCAGACAATGTATCCGCTAATGTTTTCCCGGTAGTAACACCGATACGCAGCCCGGTATATGAACCCGGTCCTTGCGCCACTACGATTCTCGTAATATCTTGCGGTGTCCATCGAACCATTTTCATTAATTCGGCGATCGCGGGCATCAACGTCACGCTATGATTTTTATTTACAGCCGTTTGGAGCTGTCCAACGACTTGATCATCTTCCATTAAACCAACCGCCAACGATTGATTGGATGTATCGATAGCTAATATTTTCATCGAAATCTCATCCCTTCCAAAATACTTTCATATTTTATCATAGATTAGAGGGCTAAGCCAAACGCAAAAAAGTTTTCAGTTCTATTTGTTTTAGTTTCATATTTTATTTAAGCTTTAACGTTAAAAAGTTTAAATTTAACTACAAATCTATTCTATATAAATTTGCAATACAAAAAGAACGGAAACACAAACGAGAAATATCTCAGGTTGTGCGTAAACGACAGTATAGCTCCGTTATATTCTCTTCTTTACTTTTTCTCATCCGTACGTAAATCAGCAAATGTCTGCAATAGCATTTTTACTGCCTGATCAATATCCTTCTGTGATGCTTCCTTGTTTCGATAAATTTCGAAAGCATCAGCTTTTGCAAGCATCATTTTCCCCCAAGCAGTCGGAGAATACTTTGATTCAACTAAATCAATGGAATAATTGTACGCTTCTACTAATTTAGAGCGATCTGTTCTGTTAGGCATTTTTTTGTCTTTTCCAGCAAGATAAACTGCTCCCATAAAATAATTGTCTGTAGTTTCAGCGATATAGATACCTACTGCGTCTTCAGTAGAATCATCGTTAAGCAAAAAATCCGAGTTGTCTTTCAAAAATAGATAGAAAATTTCTTGAGCACCATTTTTGATAAGCCATTTTAAACTATCGCTAGCCAAGCTTGTAATAACTTCTAACTGAATGAATTTTTCTTTGGAATAGCCGAAGTCATAAGGAGCATCCATTCCTTCCTTTCCATTAGGACGAATACTTTTTGGAGTTGACAAAATCTCTTTACCTCTTAAATCAGCTCCTGCTTGTATGTAGGGATTCCATTTACATTCACTGAGATGTTTTTCTTTTCGGTAATTGTCAATGATCAAATGTGTTTCTCGAGAAATTTTTTGACTAACTTGTAAAAGTATTTCCTCACTAACCAGCTTACTTAATGAATTTACGTGTTCCGTGCTCTCCTTTCCAAAAGACGAACCACTTTCCTTTTTCCAATCCATGACCTTGTTCCCCTCGCTCTTTTTTCAAAAAATCACCTCCTTGCAAAATCGAGCAAGGAGGTGATTTATACATTCTTGATTTATCGCAATAATTTTTACAATACTTCTTTGCGTGATTTCATTGCAATAACACCAACAGTTGTTGTTGCAAGGATCACGGCACCTAAGGCAACCATTCCGGAATTTTCAGCTTCACCCGTCTTAGGCAATGTTGCTTTTGTAGCTGTAGCAGCAATTACCTTGTTACCTTTTTTAGCTGTTGGTGTTTTTGCAGCAATCGTAACAACAGCGGGTTTTTTAGAAGTTGTTCCAGTTTCAACTACATCAAATACACGATCATTCGTTTTATCTTCATCTGTATTATCATAAAAATCTTTGGCAGTTACAAACACACCCTCACCATTTTTAGCGCCGGTGACTACAAGATTATTCGTTGGATCATCATCTGTATTATCATAAAAATCTTTAGCAGTTACAAATACACCCTCACCATTTTTAGCACCGGTAATTTCAAGATTATTCGTTGGATCATTATCTGTATTGTCATAAAAGTCTTCAGATGTTACAAATACACCTTCGCCATTTTTAGTAGTAGTTACAGGATTTAATTTAAAATATTCTTCTTTAAGAACAGCTAATTGTTCTTCGCTTGGTTGTGTGGCTTGGCCCATGTGTGCTGCTGCTTTAGAAGCTGTTTGCGCTGCTGCAAGTTGTTCTGGTGAAGGTTGTGTTGCTTGACCACCTAAGTGTGTTTCTTGATATTCTGCTTTCAAATCAGCTAATTGTTCTTCACTTGGTTGGGTGGCTTGCCCCATGTTTTCTGCTTGGAACTTAGCCAATGCCTTTTCTTCTTCAGCAGCTGCTTTTTGTGCACGAATAGCTGAACCTGCATTGTATCCATCTGCAAATGCTTCAACATAATTGTCATTCTTGCCAGCTAAATCTGGAAGAACTGCCCCAGTTTCACCATAACGTTGACCATCATTAAATGCTTCGTTCGCTTCTTTAGCAGCTGCTGCTTTTGCATACGCTAATTTTTGTTCATAGATTTTTACACCTACATTATATCCTTTTGCAAATGCTTCTATATAGTTATTTGTTTTTCCTTCATGGGTCTTAGGTAGAGTTGCATTAGTTTCTCCATAACGATATCCATCTTGATAGCCTTGTTGTGCTTCTGCTTCTGCAGCTTGCTTCGCATACTCTAACTTTTGTCCATAAATTTGTGCTCCTGAATTATATCCATCTGCAAAAGATTTTACATACGCATCACTTTTTCCTTCATATGTTTTTGGTAATGTTGCATTGGTCTCACCATAGTGATAACCATCTTGATAGCCTTGTTTCGCATCAAGATTTTTTGTTAATCGTTCAGTTTCTTCTTGTTTGAATTCATCGTACGTTTTTGCATCTTCGGCTTTTGCTGCAGCTTCAGATTCTTTAGCAGCCGCTTGATCAGCAGCTAGTAATTCTTCACTTGGTTGGGTTGCTTTCCCCATATTTTCTGCTTGTTCTGCAGCTTTGGCAGCAGTCTGATCAGCAGCTAGTAATTCTTCACTTGGTTGGGTTGCTTTCCCCATATTTTCTGCTTGTTCTGCAGCTTTGGCAGCAGTCTGATCAGCAGCTAGTAGTTCTTCATTTGGTTGGGTTGCTTTCCCCATATTTTCTGCTTGTTCTGCAGCTTTAGCAGCGGTACGTTGTTGTTCTAGTACCTCTGTACTTGGTTGTCCGGCTGTGCCAGCTTCAGCGGCACTTACAGTTGTTGTTTGCACACCACTGGCAATACCTAAAGCAACTAATAGAGTTGTTGCTCCATAAACCCAATTCTTTTTTTTCTTCCACATTTTATAACGTTTGATTTCTTCCGATGCCGAAAGAGTACCCAATTGATTCTTTCTCATTTCAATTCCCCACTTCTATTAAATATGATGTGTATTTTTATACAACACTTATTATAACTTAAAAGAACTAAACAACTGTGTTCAAAAACCAACTGGAAATGAGCGTTTTTTGAACAATTTATTTTATTTTAATGAAATAGAAATGAATGATAAGAGTTATGAATTTATTAAAATAGCCATTGAAACAAATATTTTAAATATAAACGTCATTTATTTAATAATTTTTTAGTAGAAATGACATTTATAAAAAACTTTTGTAAAATAGAGCGTTTTCAATAACGCTTTATAAAAAATATATTATAATATTTTATACCTTAATACTTTTTAATATTAATATTTCCCATATTAGTTGTTGCTTTTTTGTGTTTTGTTCTTGTTTTAGTTTTTTCTAAAGTTTTTAGGAGGATCCATAACTATGAATTATCTGAGTAAGTACAATCAACTAAAAATCGAAATAATTGAACAATTAGATCAAATCAATCAAGAAATTTCATATAATGTTTTATGTTCAAGGCTCTCCAAAAATATGTCGGTCTCATCACTGTACACACTTTGCAAAGAATTGGAGTCTGATATAGCGCATGTTTATCCTCATCATAATGTGTATTTAAAAGTCACTCCGTCTACGATTCAATTAATACGATATTCTTCTACGTTGCTATATTTATATCATGCAATTTTTTCGTCTGATTTATCCTATAAAATTATCGAATCACTTTTTTATAAACGCTATTTTACGACCGAGGATTTTTGTTTCAAACAAGGAGTTAGCCTCTCCACATTAAGAAGAAAAGTCAAAGATCTAAATGAATTCTTGTACTCTTATCAACTACACATTACTGTTTCAAGCCGAGTATCTCTAAAACCACTTACCAAAAAAAAGAATGGAGAATTCAATATTCGCTTTTATCTCTTCTCTTTTCTATATACTGTGCACCGACAGGTTCAAAACATCCAATGGATTAGAGATAATGATAAATTACAAGATTTACAAAAAAGGATTTTTATGGAACTTGGAATTGAATTTACCGAAGGGACAACTGATGCGATCCTTTTATGGTTATACGTAATTCAAGTCTCTGCATTAAATAATCATAGTCTTCATTTTTCAGAAGATGAATATTTGCTTATTGATCAATTAGGTTTTTCAAAAAAACCTGATTATTTGATAACATGGACCAATGAAGATTGGTATTTTTTTAATATCGTACTCTGTTCTTTTGACCTCACTGGTCTTGTCATTAACAAAGAATTAATGATACCTTCTGAAGCAGAAGAAATAGTCCAAGATATCCATACAATCTGGTTAGAATCATTTGAAAAAGAATTTCATTTCCTATCAGCAGTTCAATCAAAAACCGCCTATCGTTATTTGAGAAAAAGATACATTCTACAATTGTTTTTTCCAATTAATGAAGTAACCATACAACAATTCAATTTTTTTAATAAAGCTGTTTTTCATGCAACGTATCCTTTATATTATAGAAAGTTTCAAAATATGTGGCAACATTTTGAAAATCTTTTATCTAAAACTAAACTCAAACTTTCTTACTTTGAAACTGAAGCTCTTTTGTTGAGTATTTATCTTGTACCACCAACTTTTTCTTTGCCGGATTTTAAAATCTACATTTTATCTGATTTAGGTTGCTTCTATGAAGTCTATGTGCGAGAACAAATATCTAATTCATTAAAAAGTATCGTAAATCTCAATTATGTAGATAATAGTGTAGAAGCAGACTTAACAGTCAGCTTGATTCCTCCACCTGTTTCCCTAGGGATCTCAGATGATGCACTATTCTTACTTAAAATGCCAATTAGCGAACGGGATCTATTGGCTTTATTTTCCCTTACTAAAAATTTAGTGAACACTCGCTATGCGCTTGATGGACTTGATGAAACATCAATTTTAGAAAAAATCTCTGATTCATAAATAAAAACTAAAAGAAAGCAGTACACCGAACTCACCATATCGGTATCACTGCTTTCTTTTAGTTTTTAGTCGATTCTCGTAATACTAATTTTGTGCCTAAGGTGATTTTTCTTGGGACTGGCGGTGTCTCCTTGGAAAGTTCCTGCAAGGTCGTCAACGCCAGTTCCCCCATCCATTCAGTAGGAACACTGATGGTGGATAATGCTGGAAAGACATATTTAGCGACACTGACATCATTAAACCCGATCAAAGAGAAATCATCCGGTACTTTCAGACCTTTTTCTTGGATCGCCCGCATGGCACCGATTGCCAGTGCATCACTTGAAGCAAAAAATGCTGTTGGGTGATCTGTTTGCGTCTCAAGATAATTTTTCATTGCCTGATACCCGCCTTCCACGGAAAAATCCGCAGAAAGATGGTAGTTTTCGTTGAACAACTTCAACTGGTTCATCCGCTGACGAAAGGCGATGAAACGGGGATCATCAATCTCGCTTTTGGACTCTTTCGTGTATTCGATCCCTGAAAGTATACCGATCTTGTCATGACCTTCCGCAATAAACTGATCGATCACCAAATCTACTGCTTGTTGAAAGTCAACTGTCAGAGAATCATAGCCTTTGCCCATGCCATCATAATCAACGAATAAAATCGGTTGATTCAGTTGAGCAAAACGTTTGATCTGTTTTTCATCAAATTTGCCTAAAGCAATGGTACCATCCGTCTTTGTTTCGGAAATTTGATCCAACGATTCCTTGACCAGACGAATGTTCAGCTCGTCTGCTTTATTTTCGATCCCTAAACGAATCGCTAAATAATACAAATCGGCTAATTCTTCTTCTGTTTCATACCATTGGACCAAGCGGAAAACTTGGTCCTCTTTTTTTTGCTTAGTTTTGTATTTCGTATAGTTCAGTGCCTCAGCCGCTTCAAATATCTTCTGCTTTGTTTCTTGTCCCACAGAAAGCTCGCTATCATAATTCAAGACGCGGGACACCGTCGCCGGCGAGACACCTGCTTTTTCTGCAATATCTTTTATGGTAGCCATTTTTTTCCTTTCTATAACTTGTCTAGGAAACGTTGAAACGCGGCCTGTCCTTCTTCATTTCGTTTAAATACGCCAGCGTCTTCCAAAACACGTGCGAAAACAAGACCAACTTCATCGTAAAGGATCTCTTCCGCATTTTCTTTTGTAAAAGTATGGGTTGATTTTAAAGTATCCGCCCATTCCACATGGTAATCAGCGATCTGATTTTCTTCGTCCAAAAGATATTTTTCCACTTCAACTAATTCAGTAGCTAGACGAGGCGGTAAAACAGCTAAGCCCATCACTTCGATCAATCCGATATTTTCTTTTTTGATATGCTGAACATCTTTATGCGGATGGAAGATACCGTCTGGATGTTCTTCTGATACATTATTGTCCCGCAATACCAGATCCATCTCGAACAGATCCCCTCTGCGGCGAGCGATCGGTGTTACAGTATGATGCGGCGTGCCGTCTTCTGAATAAGCTGACACTTGTACAGAAGGATCAGAATAACCTTGCCATTGTTTATAGATAAAATCAGCCGCTTCTACTAATTCACTAGTATTTTTCGATTGGAGACGAATCACTGACATCGGCCATTTGACGATACCAGCCGACACATCAGCAAAGCCATCTAAGGAGAATTCCTTTTCGATAGGTGCTTTTTCCATCGCGAATACATGACGGCCGCCTTGATAGTGATCATGTGAAAGGATCGATCCTCCCACGATTGGCAGATCCGCATTCGATCCGACAAAATAATGAGGCAACACTTCAATGATCCGCAACAAACGCTTGAAAGTTTCTTTGCTGATCTTCATAGGACGATGTTCCTCTGAGAGAATGATGCAATGCTCGTTGTAGTATGCATATGGCGAGTATTGGAAGCCCCAGCTTTCGCCATCGAGATTCATGCGAATGATCCGGTGATTGGTACGGGCTGGGTAATTGATCCGCCCTTGATAACCTTCGTTTTCCATACACAGCATACATTTAGGATATGCTACTGTAGCAGGCGCTTGATTGCGTTCAGCGGCGATCTGTTTGGGATCTTTTTCCGGTTTGGAAAGATTGATAGTGATCTCCAATTCGCCATATTCTGTTTCTACCGGAAAAATGATGTTTTTAGCGATCGCTCGTGTTTTGATATAGTCATTATTTTTACATAATTCAAAAAAGTAATCCGTAGCTTCTTGTGGTTCCTTTGCATAATGTTGCGCAAACAACGCATTGACCACAGAAGGCGGCGGTGTCAAAAGATCCATCAACTGTCCAGTCAGGATCTCTTTTTCCGCTACCGTATCTTCAATCACTTGATTTTCGATAGCTTTCTCCAATAAGAGATCCAATAATTCCAATGAAGAGTGCTGAGGCATCTGCACAACAGTCTCACCCAGTGCATCTTCTCCGATCAAGGCCAGCAGTCTGTTTTGAAGATAGATACGGTCCATATCCATCCAACCGCCAGCTTGGATCGCTAACGTAGTAAAGTCAAAAATCGTTTGACTGATCGACATATAAATTCCGCTCCTTCTATTTTTCATACCCATTAGGATGGCTAACATGCCAATCCCACGCTGTTTGAATGATGGCTTTCACATCGGTATATTGAGGCTTCCAGCCTAAAACTTCTTTTGCTTTATCGCTGGCGGCGATCAACGTTGCTGGGTCTCCTGCACGACGAGGTGCGATTTTTGCCGGAATCTCTTTGCCAGTGACTTCCCGAGCCGCTTCCAGCATTTCTTTTACAGAATAGCCATGATTGCTGCCAAGGTTGAAGGCATTACTTTCGTTTCCTGCTTTCAAATATTCCAATGCTAAAATATGTGCCGCGATCAAATCTTCTACTTGCACGTAATCTCGGATACAAGTACCATCTGGCGTATCATAATCATCACCGAAGATTGCTAATTCTTTTCGTTGTCCCAATGCCACTTGCAAAATGATCGGCACTAAATGAGTTTCCGGATCATGGTCCTCACCGATCGTCGCGTCGGCTTTAGCCCCGGCAACATTGAAATAACGCAAAGCGACATATTTCATACCGTAGGCGTTGTCGCACCATTTCATCATTTTTTCCATCATCAATTTGCTTTCGCCGTATGGATTTTTAGGATTTTTTGGTGTGGTTTCACGAATCGGTGTTTCTTCCGGCTCACCGTAAGTTGCCGCCGTAGAAGAAAAGACGATATGTTTCACGTCATATTCATGCATCACTTCCAACAAGATTTGCATACCATAAACATTATTATTGAAATACATCAATGGTTTTTCAACCGATTCGCCGACTAATGAGCTGGCGGCAAAATGGATGACTCCTTCGATGTTTTCTTTTTCAAACACTTGTTGCAAGAATTGTTTGTCCCGCACATCTCCTTCGTAAAAACGAGCTTCTTTGTGGATCGCTTGTTTATGTCCAGTCAGTAAATTGTCAACAACGACAACGTCATACCCTTTATTGATCAATTGGTCGACAGCATGAGAGCCGATATAGCCCGCTCCCCCTAATACTAAAATCGCCATGTTTGTTTCCTCCTAGCCGAGTTTTTTTGCTCCATCTTCAATGCTTGCTTTATAAATATCCGTAGCATAACCGATTTTATCATTATATTCCTTTTTCACTGCGTTGACAAAGGCTTCCCAGTTGCTTTCTTTGACTAACGCGATAGCACAGCCGCCAAATCCCGCACCAGTCATCCGCGCGCCTAACACACCTGGTTGAGCTTGTGCTGCAAATACCAATGTATCCAATTCGATACCGGTTACTTCATAATCTTTTTGCAATGACTCATGAGAAGCATTCAATAATTTCCCAAAAGTCACCAGATCACCTTTATCCAATGCCGCTTTGGCTTTTAATGTTCGCTGATTTTCTGTGACCGCATGTTTTGCCCGTTTGATCAAGACATCATCACCGATCAGATCCGTATTGGCGAAAAAGGTCTCTTCATCCAGTTCACCCAATGCGTGGATGTCTAATTTTGTTTGCAGACGCCGCAATGCTTCTTCACACTCGGCACGACGTTCATTGTATTTGGAATCTGCCAATTCCCGGCGTTTGTTGGTATTCATGATGGCAACGACATATTCGCCGAATTCCGCCGGTACCACTTCATATTTCAATGTATTGGTATCCAACAATAAGGCATGATCTTTTTGTCCCATACCGATAGCAAATTGATCCATGATACCAGAATTGACACCGATAAATTCGTTTTCTACTCGTTTGCCGGTTTTCACTAAATCAAGACGCTCAACTTTTAAACCAAATAGATCTTCCAGAATGACTCCTGTCAACAATTCAATGGATGCAGAAGAAGATAAGCCGGCGCCATTTGGGATCGTGCCGTAAAAAGCAATCTCCATCCCGGAATTGATAGGATGTTCTTCTTTTAAATAGCGGATCATTCCTTTAGGATAGTTGGTCCAATCATGTTCTTTTTGATAGCTTAGATCATTTAGCGAAAATTCAATGATCCCTTTTTCGGGAAAATTCTCGGAATACAAGCGTATCAAGTCATCTTCTCTTTTACGCGCTGCGCCGTAAGTACCAATGGTGATGGCTGCTGGAAAAACAAAGCCGCCGTTATAGTCAGTGTGTTCACCGATCAGATTGATCCGACCTGGCGCAAAAAACTCACCTTCTGCTTCTGAACCGAATTGTGTTTTAAAAATTTCGCTGATGTTTGTCATTGCTTGTCACACAACCTTCTTAATTTATTTAGTAAATTTATTATAAAATATTTACTAAATATTTTCAAGAACATTCTCAAGTGTTTTAGCTTTTCATTTTTAGCGCTTTCCTTCATAATGTAGATAGAATAACAAAGGAAATGGAGTGTATCTATATGAAAAAATTTGCATCTGGTATTTTGGTCGGCACTTTAGCGACTGTTGCTGCAGCGGCAGGCTTTGTATTAGCTGTCAAAAAACAAGTGATCGATCCAATCGACGAAAAAGAAGCAATGATCGATGAAAATCGTAAAAAAGCGATGCGCAAACGGATCGCCCGTTAATACGATCCATATCCGTTTCTCAACGTGCTTGTTTAAAGAAATCAAAGAACTGTGTTATAAGTCGATACTAACTAAAATATCCGAACCTTGTTGCATCGCTTATTACCCTCGATGCAGCAAGGTTCGGATATTGGGTTAGCTAGACATATTTCACAGTTTTTTTATTTGTCGTAAAGGATCAAACAAGCAATCTGATCAGCTTGCCGCAAATTCCAAGCATTTGTTTCTGGTCGGGAGACGCTGGCTGTCAACCATTCTTCTCCTTCCACCGGAATGCCGTAACAATACAACTTCTTGTGTACGACACCTTTTTCATCGATCACTCGATTGGTGCCTCTTTCGATCGTGACAGCACCAGTCTGCAGATCGTCAAAGTAGGCAAACGGCGTCAGCAGTTTTTGTTTTCTTAAACTCTTTAGCACCGGATTTGTCGTGTGCACTAACTGATTGCTGGGCAGACGGGCTTCGATCAAGTAATCCCCGGTGATTTTTTGTTCCTTGTAGTAGCTGACAAAATGCCCATCCTCAGTATCGATCGTCATTTTTGGCGGCAGCAACACGAAAATTCCCGCTTCTATCAATGCCCTCAGCTCTTCACTTCGTTCCAATGGCGGACCGATCGTCAAAAACGCATCCAACGGCGTAAACCACTGCCACATCGTTTTCAATTGCTTTTGACTGAACAGATTATGATCTAGCATAAAACGGACTTTATCCCGCAGATCTTTCCAGACATCCACTGCCGCGGCGATCGGTCCATCGAGATTTCCTTTAGCAGCTTCTTGGATCTGCCAATCAAGATAATTCATGCTCGCTTGTTCAAAAGGTCCTTCAAAATAAGCTGCCGGATCAGCGATCTTATCCCAGTCCCATCTTTCGATCGAAGCTGGCAGCATTGCTAACCCATCTTGAGAAGAATGGATGAATGTTTGTCGGAAAACTTCGCTGTCGACAGAAAATTTTCCAGCTGCTAATGTCCGCAGATAATAAACCAACTCAACTTCTTTTTTCAATCTTTCAAAAAAATCCGATTGGTGATTTTGTGTTTGCCGAATCTGCTCTAAATAATCGGTGGTCAAAAATTGCGCCTCAGCTGTTACACCACGCTCTTTTTGATTTATCCCCCGCGGAAAATAAGGGATTCCTTTTCTTGAACCGGCATAGACTTTGGGTTCCTTTCCGGAGGGCTGATACCGAAGTTTTCCATTGTGGCGATAAAACTTACCGCCGCGCCGCAGAGCAAAACATTCGATATAGTCAAAAAAGGCCAACCCCAATCCTCGCAAGAACACATTTTCTCCGGCAAGAATCTGTTCTACCTCCGCATCTGCTGTATTGCGGGGCAGTTGGTAAAATAAATGATATTTTTCCGCATAATCAGAGAATCGCTGTTCTTCCTCATTTTTTTCATTTTCCCAGTGTCCTGTCGCCAACACTAACTGATCCAAGAAAAATTCCTGATTGCCAACGGTCACTTTATACCCTTCATCGACCTGTTCTGCAGACCGCACCACTCCTTGCAGGAAATTGATGCGGCAGTTTGACGGCAGTTCATTGATTATTTGTTGATAAAACCACCGCTGATAAACACCATACATCACGCGGCTGACTACTCCATCTTCTTTCAGATCCTTGATTTCTTCCAGCATAATTTTCGGATTTGCCGCTGTTTCTTCAATAAAGGCACTTCCGTATTGTTTGCACCACTGAAACAGGTCCGGGCCATTTTTTATTTTTCCTTTTATTTTAACCGTAGCATCTGTAAAAAGAGTTACTTGCTGTGCAACAGAATTCATCATTAGATAAGGCGATTGATCTTCTCGCCAAACTTTCCCGCCGATTCCGTCTGCATCAAACAGAAAAATCTCTAACGATCCTTCTTGGTGATTTGCTGTCAAACGTTCGCATAAAGATAAGCCTCTTGGTCCGGCTCCTACGATCCCGATTTTCATTTTTTCATCAACTCACTGTCTAAGTATTCTTTTAATACGACTGCTTGATTTTTTGTTTGAGTTTTAGCACTGTAAATCAGTGTAACGATGTCGTGCTTTTGTATGATGTTTCGCAACTCATCCACAGCTTCACTGGCAGGTCGCTGCGCCAATTCAGCAAGATACTTTTCTTTAAAATCAGGAAATTTTTCCGGATCATGGGCATACCACTTCCGCAGATCCGTGGAGGGAGCGATTTCTTTTAACCAACTATCCAATGCGGCATCAGTTTTTTTGATTCCTCGCGGCCAAAGACGATCTACTAGCACCCGATAACCATCTGTGTCTTCCGCCTCTTCGTAAATTCTTTTGAGTTTGATCATTGAGCTTTCCCCCCTGTTTCTTTACTTAAAGTGTAGCACTTACTGGGTATTCCACCAAAGAAAGTGAACAAAAAAAGAAAACCACTCAAAAGAATGGTTTTCTAAACTATTAACTATTTTTTACTTTTGTTTTTCCGGTCCAATCTTGATAACCGCCTTTTAAGACATACATATCTTGGAAACCTTGTTTTCTTAATTTGTTGACCGCGCGGATACTCATTGATCTTTTCTGGTCGTAGATATAGATCGGTTGATCTTTACGGATGCTGCTGTAAGAATTTGTCAGCACAGAATATGGGATGTTGCGGGCGCCAAGAATATGACCGCTGTCGAATTCGTTTTTTTCACGAACATCGATTACTTGCGCTTTTCTCATGCCTTCTTTGAATTCTTCTTCTGTCAATACTTTTGCGGAACGTTTTAACATGATCCGCAAATACAATTCGTTAATACCGATCGCTAATAAGATTGCTAGTAAAATGACATTGATCCAACCTAAAGTACTCATAAGTTCCTAACCTTTCTATTCTGCAAATTGTAATGCCAAGGAACCCGCGCCGATCACACCTGCGCCATTTCCAAGTTCTGCTAATTTGATTTTTGTACTTTCCCGTACTTGAGGGAATGTAAATTCATTAAAGTAATTTTCTACGCGGCTGCGTAAAAATTCACCGGCTGCTGAAACACCGCCGCCCAAGACAATGCTTGAAGGATTCAATGTATTTCCCAAATTTCCGCAAGCAAGTCCTAGATAGAAACAAACTTTGTCTACTACCATCAAAGCAAATTGATCATCTTCTTCTGCTAGCTCGAATACATCTTTTGAAGTGATATCTTGACCATCATCAAGACGTTTTTTCAATTCAGAATCACCTGCATATTCCTCAGCAAGATGACGTGCTACTCGTACTACGCCGGTCGCGCTGGAAACAGTTTCCAGACATCCCCGTTTGCCGCAAGTACATTCGAACCCATGAGGATCTACTGTGATATGACCAACTTCACCGGCGCTTCCTGCGACACCATGCAATAGATTACCGTCTGCGACGATCCCGCCGCCGACACCAGTACCTAATGTAATGAAGACAACATCTGGGTTGTTTTCCCCAGCGCCTTTCCAACGTTCACCTAATGCGGCAACATTGGCGTCATTATCTAGAGTAAATTGAATACCGGTTCCTTCTTCGATTTGTTGACGAATTGGTTGAACCGTCGTCCAGTTCAAATTGTAGGCACCGATAACAGTTCCTTGTTCACGATCGACGCTGCCGGGTGTTCCCATGCCGATCCCTAAAAAGTCTTCCGCTTTCATTCCATAAAGATTTAAATGATGATTGATAGAATCGATGATATCTGGAACGATATGAGAGCCCTCATCTAAAATATTGGTCTCGATGCTCCATTTTTGTTGAATTTCTCCATCTAATGTCATGATGGCAAATTTTACTGTTGTACCGCCTAAGTCGATACCAATGATTTTTTTATCCATGCTATTTATCCTTTCTCGCGGCTTTCCTCAATGCGATGCTCTCGTTTCAATATACGCCAAGCAGTCATATATGTATCTTGATCGATCAGCCTTCCGTCATAAAGCTTGCGGAGTTCGATGATCATAAGTTCGATATCATACAGACGTTTGCCAACGTAAATATATATACCGAATTGTTTAAATAATTGTTGAACATCATATAAGGTTTCCATTTAATGCACTTCCTCAACTATTATACAAATAAATCCTTTCTTGTACAAAAGAATTTTCGCTTTTTCGCAGATCAGTTTCCATCTTTTTTACTTTAACACATTTTCAGGTCCTTTTCTTCATTAGTTATAAAAATGATATTTTGACAGATCTTCGTATTTTTCAGCAAAATAAAAAACTGCGCAGCAACACGCAGTCTTTAAAACAGCAAACTATATTTTCTCAAGCCATAAAGAATGCAGACAGCTAAAAGAAAAACAAACAGAAGCGTAGATAAAATCCGGGCGTGGATGGAGAAATTCCCATGGTTTTTAGGCAATGTCAACATATTGCCCAATAACAGCCCGCCGATGATTCCGCCGATGTGTCCCCACATATCAATAGATCGATCAAAGACCCCAAACAGCAGACTCATTCCGACAAATAAAGCGAATTGCCGCACCATTCCTTGAATCGCCGGATTGTGTTTGAAATAATAACCTAACAATAAGAATGCTCCAAATACCCCAAAAATCGATGTGCTGGAACCTGCTGACTGGATACCTGCTGTATTAAACGCAAAGCTCATAGCATTGCCCATCACCCCGCTCAGTAAATAAAGCAGGAAAAAACGCCAATGACCATAGATTGCTTCCACTTGCTGACCGATAAAATACAGAACTAAGGAATTAACCACAAAATGCAGCAGCGAGAAGTGAATAAAGATCGGTGTAACAAACCGCCAATATTCATGGTAGAAATAAATATACGGTCCAAACATCACTCCTCTGCTTTCTAACGAAGCGACAGGGAAAAATGTGATAATAGCATATACGACCGTCTGGATCGCTAAAAATCCATAAGTAACAAACGGTTTATTCATCCACCGTTTGATTTTCATTTTAGTTTGATAGTCCATAAATTCTCCTTTACTTATCCGTGAAAATCTTCATGATCGGTACATCAAACGATTCCGGTTTCCAAGTATCATCGAATTGCTCTTTAAAAACCAAGCTGCAAGTTTTTCCGGAAAAATCTTTTAAATAGCGGTCATAATACCCGCCGCCAAAACCGATCCGATACCCTTCTGATGTGAAAACAAGCCCCGGAACGATCATCAAGTCAATGCTCTCTTTTAAGGCAACCTGCTCACTAACAGGTTCTTCGACACCAAAAGCAGAAACTTCATAACGGGTTTCAGGAGTCACGTGGTAAAATACCATTCGGCGGTCTGGCAATGATTTGGGAACAACCATTTGTTTGCCCTCAGCAAAACCTCTGGCAAATACCGGTGTTGTCGAAAATTCAAATCCTACCGAACGGATCAATCCGATCGTTTGTGATTCCTTCCAAAGAGAACTGGCAAAAAAATCAGCCAAGATTTGCTGCTCTTTCGCTTTTTTTAGTGCATCATCGTCTGCCAGCTTTTCTAAACGCTGGATACCTTTTATACGTAAACTCTTTTTCATGGATTGATCTCCTTTACTTGCTTACTTGCATAGTATCGAAAAAAATCAAAAATAGCAAACCAGCCTCTCGCTAAACGAATCGTTGCCTACTTTGCTTTGATCAGCAGATACAAAAAATAAGGGGCGCCAATGATGGCAATAACGATTCCTGCCGGCACTTCGCCGCTTGGTAAAAGCAGTCGCCCCAAAATATCCGCTCCCAATACCAGGAGACTGCCGATCCCGCCGCTGACTAGAAAACTCTGTCTGGATTCTTTTTTCAGCCAAGCTTTACTGATATGAGGAGCCAGCAAACCTATGAATCCCAGATTGCCGGTAAATGCTACACAACTTGCCGCCATTGTCGCGGCCAATCCCAACAACAGCATTCGTTCATGAGTGATCCGTATGCCAAGACTGATCGCCCGTTCCTCTCCTAACCCCAACAATGGCAGTAGCGGAACTCTCCGGTAGGCCAGCAAACCAAAACAGGCAATCAGTGGAAACAAAAGACTAACAGAAGTCCACGATGTTCCCCAGATCGATCCCGCCAGCCAAGAAGTCACAAAACTATAACTGTCTTTTGAAATTCTGATAGTCACTAATAGCGTAAGTGCACTAAAACCCGCATTCACAGCAATTCCTGCCAAGAGAAGTTTCTCCATAGATAAACGCTGTTTTTGCTGAAAAGCTAAACCAAAAACAATTACAGCGGCCAAAATACCGCCAAAAATCGCTAAAATCGGCAAAACAAGGACAGACCCTTGGGCAAAAAAACCAAGATAAAGCAGTACCAAAAATCCTGCACCGCTGTTGATCCCTAAAATACTGCCGTCAGCTAAATCATTGCGAGTGGTTCCTTGCAGCAAAAATCCCGAGTAAGCAAGGCCACAGCCGCCAATAAGTGCGATCAATGTTCGCGGCAGACGAAAATTCCAAAAAATCAGTGATTGAGACGCCGAAGCTTTTCCTAAAAGTATCTGCTGTAAATCTCCTAAACTCAAAAAAGTCGTCCCATACATTACACTCAGCAAAACAACGATCAATAAGGCGCCTGTAAGCAATAATGATTTTTTCATCTCACCGACCTCCTTATCTGATATAAAAGAAACGGAACGCCGATCATGGACAACAACAGTCCAAAAGGTGTTTCAAAAGGCGGATTGATCAAACGTGCCGCCAAGTCTGCTGCCATTACCAACAAACCGCCTCCTATTATACTGAAAGGAACCACATAACGATAACTTGATGAAATCCGGCGGACAACATGGGGAACCATTAATCCGATAAAACTGACCGGTCCCACTAAAGAAACGGCCGCTCCTGCCAATAAGACCACTAAGAACAAGGAAATACCGCGAATACGAGTTGGCTTTTTACCTAAACTGATCGCCGTTTCATCACCAAAAGATAGGACATTCAACTGTACCGCGATAAGCAAACTTCCCACTAATGCAAACAAGAAAATCGGCAACGACTGGAGCAAACGGGTCCAAGTGACAGACGCTGCACCGCCCACGAACCAAAAAGCCAAATCTTGCTGCAAATCAAAAAAAAGTGATAGAGATTGACTAAGCGCAGAAAAAAATGAGCTGAACGCGACTCCGGCTAATACGAGACGCACAGAGGAAATCCCTTGCGCAGAAAACCGTGTGACAAGATAAATACAAACCGCCGCAAAACATGCACCGATAAATGAAAATACGACCGCACCTAAACTTTGATTAGGAAAAAGAACAAAACTAAGCGCCAATCCTAATGAAGCACCGCTATTGATCCCAAGTAGCCCCGCATCTGCCAACGGATTATTCGTCACCGCCTGCATCAATGCGCCGCTAGCAGCAAAAGAACTGCCTACTAGAAACGCCGCAATCACTCGCGGCAAACGAAGATTACGAATGATCTGCTGCATCTGATCGTGCGGATCAAAGGAAAAAAGCGCTGACCATACAGTATTTGGCGATGTTGACACCGCACCGTTTGTTAAAGAAAAAATGAATAAAATGATACCTGCTGTCAGCATACCCCACAAAAAAATCCGTCGTTTACTTTTCATGCGCCGATCCCTCGCAACTCGTAACTCAAGACTAGCGGTTTCGTGCTATTGGGAAATGTGGTTAATTGAGCATCGATTGCAAACAGTTGTCCCAGCCATTCTTTCGTCAATACTTCCTCTGGGGTACCGCAAGTGAGTAATTCTCCATCCTTTAACGCGTAGAGATGATCGCAAAATCGCGAAGCCAGATTCAAATCATGGATCGATAAAAGAATCGTTTTCCCATGGCGCTGGTTGATCGTTTGCAGCAGTTGCAAAACTTCCAATTGATGAGCAGGGTCCAAAAATGTGGTAGGTTCATCAAGAATCACAATATCCGTGTCTTGCGCCAATGCCATCGCGATCCAAACACGCTGCTTTTGCCCGCCGGAAAGAGCATGGATAGGAACCGTCTGCAAATCGGATAATCCCGTCGCTTCGATCGCCCATTGGATCGCTTCCTGATCTTGTGCAGACAATTGTCCAAATCCTTTTTGATACGGAAAACGCCCGTAAGCAACAAGTTCTTCAACTGAAAGATCCACTGTACTTTCACTGGTTTGAGTAAGCAACGAGATTTTCTTAGCCACTTCTTTTGTAGCAAGTGTTTGGATATCTTCTCCATCTAAAAGAACGGTACCTTTTTGTGGAAGCAGAACTCGAGCCAACGCTTTCAACAATGTTGATTTTCCGCTCCCATTCGGACCGATCACCCCAACGATTTGTCCTTCAGGGATCGCCAGCGTCAATTGTTTGATAATTGTATGTTTTTGATAACCGACAGATAGATCAATCGTCTTTAATTCCGTCATTTTTCTTTCCCCACCATCATTGATAATCGTTCTCAATTATCTCTTTCTTTTTTCTTTTCGTCAATAGCTGTTCAGTGAATCACACAAGATAACAAAGTAACGATTGACTTTCTCGCAGCTTTTGTTAGTATCTATAGTTGATAATGATTCTCAATTACAAAAAAAGAAAGGATACTTTTATGAAAAAAATTACACTCAAAGGACTATTCTTCGGTGCCCTTTTAAGCAGCGTGATGCTTTTTGCCGGATGCAGTGCCTCTAACTCTACAACTGAAAGCACCCAGACAAAAACAGACGCACTGTCACATAAAGTTTCGATCCCTGAACATCCTAAACGTATTATCGGCAGCTATCTTGAGGATTATCTTGTTTCTCTTGATGTCAAACCGGTAGCGCAATGGACAGTCGGCAAAGGTTCCATTCAACATTATCTGCAAGATGACTTAGCAGATATACCAACTATCAACTTTGATCTGCCTTATGAAGATGTTCTTAAATTTGAACCTGATCTTTTATTGATCGAATCCAACTCAATGGTAGAAGGCGGAAAATACGCGGAATACAGTAAGATCGCCCCTACCTATGTAGTAAAAAACGGTGATAAAGTCACTTGGCAAGAAAAACTTGAAGACATTGCGTCAGTTTTAGGAAAAACAAAAAAGGCCGATCAAGTGATCGATACCTATGAAGAGTTAGTTACTACTACAAAAGAACAATTGAAAGACAAGATTTCAGGAAAATCCGCCGCTGTCCTTTGGGTCACCAACAATTCTGCTTTTATGGTGGCAGAAAACCGCTCTAGCGGAAATCTTCTTTACGATCAGTTGGGCTTTGAAGTGCCTAATCTGACAAAAGAAATCAGCAAATCCGCTTCTTCTGACTGGTCCCCCGTCTCATTGGAAAAATTGGCGACACTGGATGCTGATTATTTGATCCTAGTCAACAGCGACAAAAGCGCAGCTATGTTCGAAGATCAAATCTGGCAAAACATCCCCGCCGTCAAAGCTGGGAACCTCTGGGAATTTGGTCCTGAAACCAGCTGGTTATATAACGGACCGATCGCCTATACACAAATGATTGAAGATATTCAGGAAAAACTGGAAAAATAATTTCTGCCGACAGGATTTTACTTTTCTACAAATTTTATCATTCATACACAAGTAAAAATCATCCGAAGATCAATGAAAGAACTGTGTCCTTCTAAAACGGCAAGTCCTTGATTGGAATCGGATGATTTTTTTTCTTTATTTTATTAGTTCAACAGCGCCCGATCATAAATAGTGTAATCACAACGATAAACAAAAAGATATTTACCGTCGATCAAGATCCCGGTGCTTTTCGGTACGTCTGTTTTATAAGTAGACACAGAATCTCCCGCATAAGTAGCTAACGGTGTACCATTTTGACTGCGGATCAAAATCACTTTGTTTTTCCCGGTAAAGGAATTCTTCATTTCATTGAGCATGGAATTCAAAATCGGAATGCTCCGATCCATCTCTGTGACATCTACTTTTTTCGTGTACGCGTCAAACACGTTTTCCAAACCTTTTTCCGCAATGATCATTGATGAACCCACGTGATGCAGTTCGTTTCCGCCGATCGTAACTTTGATCACGTCGCCTTTATCCGTTGATTCTCCATTGGTCGTATCAAATTTTTTATCCCGTTCGATCATCACTGATTTTCCATCGATTTGATCGATCACTTGGCTTTCCTCGTCATAGGTTCGCACCGTCATTTCCAACCCTTTAAAACTCTGCTCGAAGCCTTTAAAAAACATTCTGACGTCTTGGCATGCTGACAAGCTTACTGTCATCAAAACCAACCCGGCAAATAACCACCATTTCTTCATTTTTATGCCTCCTCTCACTGTATCCTTTAGTTTATGTAAGCTCTCAGTAAAAGTAAATACATCTGGAGACTGAAGAAATAGTTGGATTGGCAAGAAAATAGAGATGTATTATTGGTTTTATAAATATTTCAAAAAATCCATTGAATCTCTAATTGCTATTGAATTCATAATAAAAAGCACCGTCCAAAACCTTATATTCTAAGGCTGAGACGGTACTTAAAAAATGAGTCACTATTCTGGCCCGCAAATTTCTCGTTTAGGCGAAAAACAAGCGCTGCTTTTATTTCTATCAATCATTCGTCCAAATAAAAATAAATATCGGCTTTTCCCTCTTGTTGAGTGTGTCGATAGACTTGTGTGTTTAGTCCACCGACCACAAATCCTTGTTTAAGATAAAAAAGACATGCGGCTAGATTATTATCTTGCCCAATCGTAAACACTCCCTGGTACCCGTTTTCTTTTGCAAGTGCTCGACCTTTTTCGATCAGCTTCCCTGCGATCCCTTGGTTTCGATATGCTTTGTTGACCTTTAAGTCCTGCAAATAGGCATATCCTCCCCATTGGTTTTCAAAAATCGCTAAGCCAACACATTTCTGTCCTTCGTAAGCACCGATCGCAAATCCTTTTTCATCCACTTCTTTATAAGTATATCCCTCATCAGGAAAACGCATCGTTTCTTTCGTTTCAAAAAAAGTAGTGTCATACTGCCACTTTTCATCTCTTCGGCTGACCAGCATCCGTCCAAACAACTCAAATTCTTCATTCGGCAGTTGCAGATCCGCAGCCCTTGCTTCAGTAATTCGGTGATAGTCCATTCTCATCGCCCCTTTTTTTGATTATCTGCTAAGGCGCAAAAAAATACAAGTATGTGTTCGCTGATATTAATGGTAAAGGGAATATCATAGGGAAACCTATACCCACCTAACTAAAAATAACAAAAAATCTGCGGTTGATAAACTTATCAGCCATTTAAATTTCTAGCAAATCTACGTCAAAAAAATAAAAACCCTCCAAAACGCTAGTTTCAAAGGGTTTCTTAAATGCTTATTTTGTTTCGCGGTGTAAAGTAACTTTTCTTTCGCGTGGGCAATATTTTTTCTTTTCCAAGCGGTCAGGATTGTTACGTTTGTTTTTGCTTGATAGATAATTGCGTTCTTTGCAAGAAGTACATTCTAATGTGATGTTTACGCGCATTTGTTTTCCCTCCCATATACACTAGCATTCTCTAAGATCTCTCTCAGACCTAAATATAATATCATGTTTTTTAGGCGAACGCTAGTCTTTTTCATCATTTTGTTAAGTAGTTTTACTTGACGAAAATAACCAATCGAAACTCCCTTCATTGTTCTATATTTTATTATTTAGAGATACGGATTATTTCTTTTGTAGGATGTATAATTTTGGTAAGATAAAAATAATAATTCCCTTACAATTAAAGTTGCATCCTATATTCAACCATAAAACAACCAAAGGAAGGTTGCCGATGAACTACTTTTCTGTACTATTTAAAATCAGTAAGAAAAATCTCAAGTACCGCATCCTCTTGATAGCGGCAGTCTTATTAGCTATTATCCAGACATTTTTTACCCTTTCCCAAAATCGTCAAGTATTACTGGAAGAAAACTCCGCTGATCGATCGGCTGTTCAAAGTGTGCTCAGCGAATTCAAAAAAGTTGATCTTTCCGCACCAGATGCAAAAAACGATCCACTTTATACTAATCTGGTTCAACAATCTGAACTGCTCGCTCGCAAAGAACAGACCCTCTTATTTAACAACTGGCCTCTTTTTATCGATACTTCTATAGAATTAAGTACTATTCGAAAAGACTTTCGTTCCTTACCAGGTGCGGAAAATTACACCAGCTATCTCCCTGCACCATCTGACAATCAACTGGAAAATGCTTTTTATACACGCATCAAAAAAGCTGATATTCCTTTAATGGCCCAAAACAACACGATCGTCATGAGTATGCTGACGTTATTTAGTTTTCTCGGTATTCTTTGGTTTCCAATGACCACTTTGATCACCAATGACTTGCTTTTAGAAGAGCTGCGTCATCTTTCATTGACTAACGGTTTTCCCCTCGCATTGAAAAAGCGACTTTTGACAAAAATCGGCTTCACCACTGGCTTTCTTTTGCTTGCCTTGGGAGCTGTTTATCTAGTCTGTATGGCGTTTGCTGTGCATTTTCCGATCGGTGATCTCAATTATCCGGTTCCGGTCTTTTTGACCAGTTATACTACACTTCCATTTATCGGTTATTTAGGAATACTGACCTTCTATTTTCTACTGTTGGCGGTATTTTCCTGTCTCTTATCCATCGTATTGAATTATATTTTGAATGATTTTTATCTGTCTCTCTTTTTTAGCTTTGGTCTTTACTTGTTGCCGTTCTTCTTTCCCGCAGCCTCAGCCAAGCTGTGGTTCCTGCCGGCTATTTCTCTTAATCCAGTCAAATTGCTCCAAGGAAAACATTTGGAATTTTCAAACTATGGCAACTGTTTCTTCGGGATCATGGTCTTGCTGTTTTGGTGTATCCTCTTCCTGATAGTCATCAAACGTATGATCACCATTAATACTCTAAGGGATCGGAGGTAACGGTCATGAAAAATTATCTGTTTTTAGAACTGGATCAATTTTTGAAAAGCAAGAAAAATCAAATCGTCTTTTTGATCCTTGTTGTTTCAGGATTATATTTCAGTTTAATTGCCAACGATACCTATGATCCCATTGAAAAAGTGAATAAGCCGGAGATCACTGCTCGCTACAATGAGCGCAAAGAATTTCTGGAAAATGTCCAGATCAATGAAAACACTCACTATATGATTCGATTTGCCGCCGATGTCTTTCCGGAATGGAATAACTTAGATAAAGCAAGACTGGATGCTCTTGATTCTGGTGATTTCACTCGCTATGCTGAAAAAACGGCTGACTGGTATGTCTATTCGGACAATATCTTTTTTCAGAGAATATCAGAGGATCTGAATTACAATACTCGCTATTATCAGCACGGCAATTATTTCGCCCATTTTGACGGCCATTACGCGTACAAACGAGAGGCCGCCAAATATCTTGCTTTTTCCAAACTCAATACACCGTTATCCATCAATGCCTTTGAAGAACGCACCGCCTTTCAGACCGTGTATCGCTTGAGCCAGACGCTGCTGCCGTTGATCATCCTTACCGCATTATTGTTTTTATCCAGCGATATCCTCACTAAGGATCGGAATCATCGCTCTTTGATCGCAGGATATCCAGTCACACCTTTTGCTCGATTGATCGTCAAAGCCTTCCTGCTTGTTTTGAGCCTTTTTGCTATTGTAGCAGCCTTTTTGCCGGCGTTTGTGATCATCGGTTGTAAATACGGCTTTGGCAGATTAAATTACCCGATACCGATTTACCATAATAATCATTTGAATAATGGAACCTTCACTGTGATCTCTCTTGGAAAATATCTGCTGATTTTTGGAGGACTTTTATTGATCTTAGCACTGTTGATCATTTTTCTGTTGATCATGATCAGTCAGCTTTTTAAAAGCGATATGTTGAATATCCTAATAGGCTTGTTGCTGATCTGGGGAGAATATCTCTATTACCGGCAAGGGATCGGCGAATATTCATCTTATGAATGGCTGCCCAGCTCCTTTACAAAAATTGGTGATATCATTACAGGCCACCATAATTACCTGTATGTGACCACCAAATTTACGGTTCCGCAAGCTTTGTTGGTACTAGTTTCTTCATTACTGATCACCTTTTTACTCTCTTACTTTTTGACAAAACGAAAGGAGTCCTTGCATTGATCGCTATCAACGATATTTCTGTCACTTTTGGTACCCATCATGTCTTGAAAAAACTCAACTTTCAAATCAATGAAGGTGAGATCATCGGCTTGGTGGCTCCTAATGGCACCGGAAAATCCACCTTATTGAACGTTTTGATGAATTATGTGCGCCCCACAAGCGGAACAGTTGCTTTTGATGACTTGACCTATCAAACCCCTAAAGCCGAAAAAAAGATCCACGAACAAATAACGATGCTTCCGGATCAGGGAGATCTCTATAATTTTCTGTCTGGTCGAGATCATCTTGAGATCTACCAAAAAATGTGGCACAAAACCTCCATCTCGCCCAGTCAAGTGATCGAAACATTGCAGATGAGTGGTTATATAGATAAAAAAGTCAGTGCCTACTCGCTTGGAATGCGGCAAAGATTGTGTTTTGCGATGCAGATCGTAGCCAATACACCCTATATGCTGATGGATGAAGTCATGAATGGGTTAGATCCAACGAACGTCGAATTGCTGTCAAAAGTCCTTGTAGAAAAAAGAGCGGAAGGAAAAGCGATCGTCATCGCTTCTCACTTGCTGGAAAATCTTTCACACTATTCCGATCGGGTATTCTTTTTGAAAGATGGTATCTTCATCAACGAGATCAAAAAAGATGTTCCGTCAAAACAAGTGATCAAATTTACCTTACCAGAAAAAAATCTGACTCAAATCAACGGTCAAAAAATCACTACACTTCCCAACGGTGTCAGTTTTATTTCTCACAACGAGACCCAGATCGCGGCTATCCTTCAAGAGTTGCACAACAACGGTATCTACGAATTCTCTATCGGACCTATCAGTCTCAGTGATTTTTACTCGATGTATTTTGAATGAGATCAGCTTCTATTTTACTGACGTTGCTCCCTCACTACTGATACTATCGAATTGCGTTGTATGTCTAACAAACAGCTTTAAATGTGTTCTCTAGAAAGAATTTAGGATTAAAAAGTTGAAATAGTTTAAACTAAAAAAACTGGGACCGATGGAATTTCCTCAGTCCTAGTTTTACAGTACTAATTTTGATTGTTCTTTCCTATTTCTTTCTGGAGAAAATAAAGTAGCGGCTATCATTACGTTCCATTTCATCAAGCTGTTAAATACACTGGAAAATTAATAGCTAGCGGTCTTGTCTACTAGTTTCCCCTCTTTAAGCTCCAAAACCTTATCAAAGTTCTTTAGAAATTGTTGATTGGTAGAATGTGTTACCACAATGACTAATTTATCAGTCAAATTATGGATTGCTTTTCCAATTTCGATTTCTGCCGTTTCATCAAGTCCAGAAGTGGGCTCATCCATCAGAAAGACTGAACTATCCTTGTACAGTCCTCTGGCAATATCTAGTCTTTTTCTCTCACCGCCGGATAAGTTGTTCTCTCCGATTTTCTCATCCAAAACGTCGCTCTTTTTCTCTAACCATTTTTTCAGTCCTGCTTTATGGATACTTTCTTCAATTAGATTTTCATTGACAGGTAAAAATAAAGAAACATTTTCCGCAATCGTTCCTTCAAATACTGTGGAATGTTGCGGTACATAGGCAATATTTTGATAATAACTATTCAAATCTATCTTGCTCAAACACTTATCGTTTACGACTATTTTCCCTCTGTTCGTCCTTTTTACTTCTAATAGCAACTTAAGCAGCGTACTTTTACCAACTCCGCTTTCACCGCGGATCGCATATTTTTTTCCGGATTCAAATAGATGATCCATATTTTGAAAAAGAGGATGATTTCCTTGGTTATAAATTACCTTTTCCAGTCGAATGCTATGGATCTTTCCAATTTGATGGTGCGTTTTATTTTCAGTCACCGCTTCATTTTTTGATAGATAATTTAAATAATCATTTACCACTTTTTTGGAAGAAACGATCTCAGTATAGTATGCATTCATTGTTTCAATAGGACCAGCGATCATACTCATAAGAGTGGTCATCGCGATCAATTCTGGGAGTGTCATCATATCATTAAAAACGAATATCCCGCCAATGATCCAAGTTCCAGAATAAACAATATTCCCCAAACCATAAGAAACAGCATAGGTTTTTCCTACCGCTTTCTCAAATTCGATCGTCTTATTTTGAAGTGATTGACTCTTTTTCTTCAGACTCATTCCGAAAGGCTTTTTTGCATGACTGATTCGTATAAATTCTAGATTTTGAGTCACTTCTTCAAATTTGCTTAAATACGATTTTTTTAACTCTTGAGATTGTTTTTTCTTATCGGATAAGATATTTTTGGAAATGATCGGACTTAGAAAAGGGATAAAAGACAAAGCCAACATAATCAGTGTCAAAGAACTTTGTAGTGTTAATGCAGCTGCTAAGGAGAACAGGAAGATAAATAAACTCAAAAATGTCGAGAATAAAGGTATTAGATAATTTTGTTCGATGACTTGTAAGTCATTTACTAACTTACTTGATCTCTCACTTGGTTTTTCATTTTCCAATTTTTGAATATCTTGTTTCATAAAATGATTTACAAGACCATTCCTCATGTCATTCATTATCCCTTGAACAGCAACAGATCTTGCCGCTCGAGGAACATAGTCAAAAGAGGCTTCAATGACTAAATATGGAATGGCAAACAATGCAACTTTTATAAGCCGCCTAAAGTCATTAGATGTGGCAGCTTCCGTTAACGCCTGATAAATAAATGCGATTCCCACCATAAGAGCTGCAGCTATTGCTGAAACAAACGCATATAGTATGATTTTTTTTATATTATTTTTGTAGTAACTTCTCATTAACTCCTCCTTCTCTAACCAATTCAACTTGTTAAATTAGCTAAGGTCCGTTCAAATTGCTCAGTAATATTATTTAACTCTTGACTACCTCTTACCAAGTTCTTCTTTAATTTCTTTTAGTATTTTCAATGTTTTGATCATAAAAATAAAAAATGTTACCCCTAGAATAATCTTTCCTATGCCAAATACTATACTGAAAAATAAAGCTGTTTCTGCTGACATGTAACTCCTCCTTTTTTCACCTTCAATGTACTGTAATTACAATCTGGCAACGTGTAGCAATTTCAACACTAAAAACTGCCTATTTCATTAATACAGCTGATAAAACAGACTTTTGTTAAAATAGAACTTTTATACGATTTTATTCTACATATATTCTAAACTAAAAACGTTTACATCGAAATATCTTTCTTTCTAAAAACAAGCGATTTAGGATGAATCCACAAAAAAGGAAGCATCGAAATGCTTCCTAAAAATCTGATTCAACTATTGCTCTTTACCAACGAGTTCTTATTCAAAAAATTCGCCATATACGTCATCGACTGTTTGAGCAGGATCGATCACGATGTAAAGGCTTTTTGTTTTTTCACTGACTTTTGTAGATTGGTAAACATTGTCCAAGCCTTCTGTATCTTTGTCTTTGTATGGGAAATAAACAAGATCAGGTGTGCCTGTACGATATAAGATTTCCATCCGTTCGATATCTTCGTATTTCAATGCCCGTGAGAACATGCCTAATTCTAGACCGCCAAGATTGATATCATGTGTTGCTACATGATCGCCTTCTTGGAAAATTTCGATTTTGAATCCAGCACATGGATGGATTTCTACAAAATCGCTGCCATTGATCCGGCCAAAGCTTGTTGTGATTTGTTTGATCCATAGATCGCCGATATAACGACGGTCGATCGTCCATGTTTCTCCGTTTCTAAAATAAAATTTTAACGCTTGCATAGTTCTTGCCATTTTACCTTCTCCTCACTTCTTTTTTTTAACCGTTGTAGTGCAGCACACTCAAAATCTAGTTTCGAGAGTGCTTACATTATAAGAGTTTCGATAAAAACTTCTGAGAAACGACGACTGCCCTGCGATGAGTGCCAAACGCGATTTTTTGCTCACCATCGAATGCTTCAAACTCAAAGGAGATACTTTTTTCATCTTCTTTGATTTCTTGGAGCACGACTTCGATTTTAGAACCGATCTTTGATGGATAGATGTGCTTTAGGTCGATTTGGATACCGACGCTGGTTTCTTCCGCTCGCAGAAGTTCTTCTAGGTAATTATAGCACGTATTTTCGATCATTGTCACTAACGCGGGTGTCGCTAATACATCTAGTCCGCCGGAACCGACCGCTTGCGCAGTCAGTTCTGGACTTACTGTAAAGGTTTTTGTCGGCTTCATTGATTTTCCTCCAAATAACTTTTTGCGTAGTCTAATAAAACAGATTTGCTATTTTCGATTTGTCGTAAAATCACCGCTTTTTCGCATTGCTCCAAGACATCCTTCAACCATTTTCCAGGTTTCATCTTGAATGTTTCCATCAAATCATGTCCATTGATCGCCAACTCTTTCAGAGAATGGATGGGTAATGCGGCTATCATTGATTGGACTGTTTCGGTATCTGGTTTTCTGTCGTAATAAAACATCAGCTCTTCTGCTTTTATCGCGTACTCTGCCAGCTGATAGATTTCCAGCGGCTGCCAAGGATGTTCTTTGCGCCATTGCAACCCTTGAAAAATAGCCCTTGTTTCTGCGATCAATTCGTTAGATGCTTTCCATTTTTTCAAAAATGAACGGAGATCAGTGGTCTGCAATCGCAGCTGGTCGGCCAACAATGCCCATGCTTGTGCTTCAGATGGGATCTTTTTAGCCGGCAGATCTGCAAAATTTAACAGCTCTGCTCCTTTGTCTCGGAGTCCGGGACAATATTGATAGCATTCTGTTTCTACGAATGATTTGATCGCTTCTATACGATAATTTCCTAATAATAATTTGTTGAATTCGATGAAGATCCGTTCGACAGAGATTTTCTCAAGCAATTCATGATTCTCGCAAATCGCGTCGAATGTTTCTTGTTCCATCTGAAATCCTAAATAGCTGATGAATCGCAATCCCCGCATCATTCGCAATGCGTCTTCGTGGAATCGTTCATGGGGATTTCCCACAGCTCGCAGGATCTTATCTTTTAAATCAACGAGCCCGCCGAATAAGTCGATGATCTCACCGTCTTCTTTCAATGCAAACGCATTGATGGTGAAATCCCGCCGTTTCAGATCCTCCTCTAAAGAACGCACGAATTCCACATGGTCTGGACGACGAAAATCTTGATAGGTAGACTCAGTTCGAAATGTGGTAATCTCGTAACTTTCTTCTCCTTCTAAAACCAGCACCGTCCCGTGTTCGATCCCTACATCGATCGTTCGGGGAAATATCTGTTTGATTTCAGCCGGAAAAGCGCTGGTAGCGATATCTACGTCATGGATCGGTTGACCCAGTAATACATCTCGGACACTGCCGCCGACAAAATAAGCTTCAAAACCAGCTGCTTCGATTTGCGCAACGACTGGAAGCGCCTTGGTAAATTCGATTGGTAGTTTCTCTAATTTCATTGATTTTTTTCCATTTCTTCGGTTTTTCCATCTTTGCGTTCAAAACGATAGCGATCCCGATGATTAAATTTTTCCATGTTTTCTTCAAATACTTCTGTAAGATCGATATCTAAGGAATTTGCCATGATCAATGTTACAAACAAGACATCTCCTAATTCTTCGGCGACTGTTTTAGAGGCCTCAGAAGATTTTTTAGCCTTTTCTCCATATGCGTGGTTGACTTCGCGAGCCAACTCGCCCACCTCTTCTGTCAAACGCGCCATCTGAGCCAGAGGGCTGAAATAGCCGGCTTTGAATTGTTGGATATATGCGTCGACTTCTTTTTGCATTGATTGCAAGGAACGTTTTTCTGTCAATTTCTTCACCTCTGCTTCCTTTATCTTAACAAAAGAAGCGGATTTTTCCTAGCCATGAATAATTGTGCAGAAAATTTTTTCGTGCTACATTAAAACTACGATAGTTATAATTGGAGGATATATACATGAATTATTCTAAAATCATCAAAGATACACTGATCATTTTGCTAGGGACATTCATCTATGCGTTTGGTCTGATTTATTTCAATATTCCCAATCAATTAGCAGAAGGCGGGGTAACTGGGATCACGCTGATTTTTCGCGCGTTGTTTGGGATCAACCCGGCCCTGAGTACTTTGGTCTTGAATATCCCCATTGTTTTGCTGGGGGGTAAAATTTTGGGTCGGCGTTCGTTTGTCTATACGATCATCGGTACGGTAGCTCTTTCAGGCTGGCTTTTTTTCTGGCAGCATATCTCTTTTGCGATCGATATTGATCATGATCTGTTGATCGCGGCGCTGCTTGCCGGACTGTTTGCCGGTTTCGGCAGCGGGATCATTTATCGGGTGGGCGGTACCACAGGCGGCAGTGATGTATTAGCGCGGATATTGGAACAAAAATACGGTATCTCGATGGGGCGTTCATTATTGATCTTCGATATTTTCGTCTTGACTGCCTCATTGACTTATATCGATTTGAAACGAATGATGTACACATTGATTTTCTCTTACGTCTTTTCCCGGATCGTCGATACGATTTTAGACGGCGGCTATTCCGCAAAAGGTGTCTTGATCATTTCCGATCACACAGATATGCTGACGCCTGCTTTGATGGTGGAATTGCAGCGAGGTGTCAGTTATATCAAAGGCGAAGGTGCCTACTCAGGTACAGATAAGAACATCATCTACATGGTGGTCAGTGCCAGCGAGATCTCTGAAGTCAAACGGATCGTCCATGAATATGATGAACGTGCCTTCGTTTCCATCATCAATGTCCATGAAGTAGAAGGCGAAGGGTTCACCTACATGAAACCACGAAGCCGTCTGCTGAAAAGAAAACAACCAAAAATAACCGAATAAAAAAATAAGAGACCGAGAACAAATCCTCGCGAGCCTATAAGGCTTTCAGCGGAAAATGTTTTCGGTCTCTTGTTTTTACTCAATTTTTTGTATCTTCTTCCAAAAATTTTGAAACGTTGCGCTGCGGTTTTTGCAATTTGAGCAATTCGCGATTGACTTCATCTGATAGTTCAAAGAAAGCGGATTTGTCGCCAGCCTCCAACGCGGCATCAATCTGTTGGTAAAGCAGATGGATACGGGCTTCGACTCTTTCTTTTTCCAAATAGGTCTCGATTTGTTCTATCAACTCATCACTGATCGTGTCATTCCAACGTAAATAAGGATTGTCTTCCAATACTGACAAATATAACGGCTGATCCCATGAATTCTTGAACAAGCATTCGATATACAACGGTTCCTTCCAGTTTAAACGGATCTCATGAAAAATCTGATCACTATCATGAAATAGTTGGTTCTTGATCTGCAAAGACAATGGTTCGCCGCTGCAAGTCAAGTCGCAGATTTGAAGTCCCCTTTCCGTTGCCTTTGCACCTTCAATAAAGTGCACATTTTGCAGGATCGACTCATGATTTGCAAGATAATTAAGGATCCATGAAACTTCTCTTCGACTGAAAGAAACGTTCGAAACAAACCAATTTAAAAAATCCTTCTTTTCTTTTACATCTACAGACATCGTCATCACCTATCTTTCTGTTAAGGCATCAATGATTGATTGCACCTCCAAATCACCTGGTTCATGACTCAAGTAATGCGTCAATAAAGAGAGCGCCTCTTCTAAACGTCCTTCTTCACGTAAAAAGATCCCATATTCTTTCATAAATTCCGGTTCATGATGCAACGAGAGATTTGCCTGTTCATAATGAACAGCCGCCTCTGTAAAATCTTCTAATTCATTATAAGCATGAGCCAGATTCCATTGTGCGAAGGCATCATCTGGATTCTCCATTTTTTCGATGGTTGTGATCACGTCTTCGAAACGCTCGGCTTTCAGATACAGATTGCTGAGCATCAAACGGGTTTCATCCGTTTTTTCGCCAGTTTCCAATGCTTTCAGTAAAAATTCTTCCGCCTTGTCTTCATCATGAAGACGATAGGCGTTTTCTGAAGCGAATTGATAAAAGTCTACTTGGAATGGATTTTCTTTGATTCCTTCTTCGATAGTTTCTTGGGCTTCTTCCAATAATTCCTCTTCTTGCAGCGCTTGTGCCAAATAAAGATACAGCGATTGATATTGAGGATTCAGCGCACGCAATTGTTGCAGATAATTGATCGCTTGCTGATTCTCTTTCAATTGCAAATAAACAAAAGCAGTCTGGAACAAACGATCATCTGTCACTTCTTCTTTCAGAGCCCGTTCCAAATGAGTGACCGCATCCTCGAATTTTCCTTCTAAACTCAGCGCACTTCCTAAGCGTTCTTCTAAAGAAACACCGGCTAATTCCTGTACGCCTGCGTTCAACAATAACTGATAAAGTGTCGCAGCATCTGAAAAACGATCTGAATTAAAATACAATTCTGCTAAAGCAAACTGGATCAATGGTTCATCCGGCAAAATTTTCGCTGCTTCATTCAGTTTGGCTTCACTGACTTCAGGAATGCCCAATACTTGGTACAGATCAGCTGAAAGCAGTAACGCTTCCGGATAAAACTCGCTGTTTTTATCTACGCTTTCGATGTAATCAAATGCTGTATCGATTTGATCGTTTTCGATGGCGATTTCCGCTAACGACAATTGCAACTCTGCGTTTTCGGGAAATTTTTCTAATAGATTTTCAAAAATCTGTTGTGCTTCTTCTAAAAATCCTAACTGCATCAATTGACTGCCCAGATCCGTCAAATCTTCCGGCTGATCATTGACTAGCGCCTGATTGAAAGCCAGTTGTGCGGATGCTAAGTCTTCGTTTGCAAGTGCGGTTAACATTTGTTGACTGTAAGTTGTGTCCATTATTTTCCTCAAATCTCATTTATAATTTGTTGGTATGTCTGCATCATAGCAATCAATGCAGATTCTGAAGGTATAGTGTTTTCTCCTAAGCGGCCAATAGCTGTAAGAAGCTGCGGTGCTTGCGAGCTCTTACTTAATTTTACCACGTTTTCGCTATATTCACTAAGCGATAGCTGTTGAGGGACTTTGATCGGATACCCTAAACTTAAAAGCCACGCCATAAAATTCTGCAAATGGAAAGGAAACGGCTGCTCGCTGCTGCTCCAAATCAAATGGAACAAGATTCCCAATAACCGTTTCATATCGGAAGAAAGCAGATGTCCATTCTCAGTTTCATAAAATGCTTGTTCAAAAAGCGCACCGAACTGCTGGATCTGGCTTCCTTGTTTTTGGTAGTAGTCGGTAAGATCTTTCAGCAATGCGGTAAATGAACGAGTCAGCACCTGTTTTTTAGTGGGAAAATTTTTATAAAGGTTCTTCAAAAAAAGATGATCACAAACCAGTCCGCATTGGATAAACATTAAAAAGTCCACTAACTTCCCGTCGACTTGACCTTCAGCGATGATTTGATCATAGATCGTTTTTTGAGGAATATTTTCTATTTGCAAAACTGCCGCATTGCTGTTTCTGACGATTTTTTGCTGAAAGACCATACTTTTTGTCAGAGCGCGAACAGAAACCGGGATCGCCCAAAGAGCAGCATTCAGCACCGTATTTTTTTGTAAAAATCCTGAAAGCTGGATCACACCCTCATTTCCAAAAGCTATCATAAGATACTCTTTATTTTTAGGAAATTTTTCAAAAAAATCCAATATATCCATCATTTCTGTCAAATTGTTGCAATACAGCTGATTGCTGACAATATACCAATCCAGATCTGTTCCAGCATCCATCACACGACTGATTTTTTCAAAAAAACGATCATAATAACGCTGATTGGTAATGATCAGAACATGTTTTCCTTGAAGAAGCTCTTTTGGTACAGCACTTGCCAATGGTTCGCCATAGACGACGGTAGAAGTCAGCTGATCCTTTTGAAATTGAATATTCATCCTGCCCCTCCTCTCTACTTTAGTTTATCACCAAAGACAAAAGAACTAAATGTATTTGCAGATAAGTAAGCGTAGGACACAGATTTATACCAAACAAAATACCCGAACGATATTCCCCTGCATTAGAAAAGCAACGGGTTATCGTTCGGATATAGTTGTTTGGAAAAAAATTATGTCAAACTTTGATTACCAGCTGGCTTTTGTCACACCAGGGATTTTCCCTTCATGGGCCAGTTTACGGAAATTGATCCGAGACATGCCGAATTTACGCATGTAACCGCGGGGACGTCCATCAATCAAATCACGATTTTTCAAGCGATTAGGGTTAGCGTCCTTTGGTAATTTTGCTAAGGCTTCATAATCGCCTTTTTGTTTCAATTCGTAACGCAAGTCTGCATATTTTTCAATCAAGGCTTGTTGTTTTTGGGCTTTAACGATTTTAGATTTTTTAGCCATATAAAATTCCTTTCATTCTTCTTATTCTTCTTATTCTTCTTATCTTCTTAGAAATCTGCCAGGTTATCTATCAATGAGCATTGCGCAATTTTCAAATATAAAGTGTAATCTTTACGTTTTAAAAGAATAACACGAACCTCTGTTTTTAGCAATCAATCTGTTTCTTTGCTAAAAAATGATTAAAAAAAATAAAAATTTTTTTCTTTTTTCCTCGCTTAATCACAAGCAAATGGAATAATTTCAACTCAAACACTTATTTCCGTTGTTTATTTCACAAACTTCAACTGAGTATTTTTGGTTGACGTATCATACTAAAACCCTTATCATCTAGTATGTATTAAATAATAACTTTATTTTAGGGGAGATTTTTTTATGAAATTCGTGAAAGTCGTAACGTTCGCTGCAGCATTGTTGGCAACCGGTGGTGTATTGTCAGCTTGTGGCGCAGACAAGGATACTAATTCATCAAGCGCATCATCATCAACTGCAGCTTCAACAGAAGCTTCATCTACAGTTGAAGTTACATCAACAGCATCTGTAAGCAATGACGCTAGCGTGCTTGAAAAAGCGCTTAGTGCAGACGGTAACTGGATCGTTGCAGCAACAGCTGACGTAACATTTGATAAAGACTTGACTGTTGCCGGAGAATTCCACGATAAAGGCGATGCTTCTGCTGATATCTACCGCAAATTTGCTTTGTATTCACAAGATGCAGACCGCAACGTAACAGCTGAATATACAGTAACTGTACCAAAAATCGTTGTTGAATCAGAAAACTTCAACATCGTTCACGGAACTGTTAAAGGCGACATCGAAGTAAAAGCAAACGGATTTGTATTGAATGGCGCAAAAGTTGAAGGTAACATCACTTTTGACAAACAAGAATACAAAGATTCTGCTAAACTTGAAGAAGACGGCGCATCAGTTAGCGGCGACGTAACTGTAGCTGAATAATCATTCTAATTAGATAGTAATAAGACCGGCGATAAAGCTCTTTTAAAGTTCTGACTTTAGAAGACTTTATTGCCGGTCTCTTTTTATTCTGTTTTATCAGTCAGCGTATTGGTGTCTGCCAGCTGTTTAAACCAATGCCCAGACTTTTTAATGGTGCGTTTGCCGTCTTCAGCCAGATCCACTGAAATAAAGCCGTAGCGGTTTTTATAAGCGTTTGTCCACGACCAGTTGTCCATGCAGGTCCACATATGATACCCTAAGCAATCAGCGCCTTCTTGGATCGCTTGGTGTACAAATTTGAGATGCTCTGCCACAAATTCGATCCGATAATCATCATGGATCATTCCATCTTCTTGGATAAAACGCCCCTCGTTTTCTACTCCCATGCCGTTTTCTGAAATGAAGCAAGGAATGTTGCCGTAATTGTCCCGCACATTGATCAGGATATCATAGATCCCTTTTTCGTAGATTTCCCAACCGCGATACGGATTCATCTTTCTTCCTGGCATTTCATAGACATCAAAGTAATCTTCCGGCATTGGACCGTTTTCTGCTTTTGGTGTTTCTTTATCTTTGATTCTGCGAGGCTGATAGTAATTGATCCCTAAAAGATCGATGGTATTATCTTTAATGATCTGCAGATCACCTTCCTGGGTTTCCGGCAAAAGATCTGCTTCTTTTAACAATTCGATCAATTCTTTAGGAAACTCGCCTTTTACCGCTGAATCTAAAAAGGAACGATTGAAAAACAAGTCGGCGATTTTTGCCGCCTTCACATCACCTGGGTTTTCAATATCTCTTGGATAGCTGGGCGTCAGATTTAAGATGATCCCGATCTTGCCGTTTTGCGACTTGTGGTAAGCTCTAACAGCAAGTGCAGAAGCTAAGGCTTCATGATAGCCGACTTGGACCGCATGTTTCATATTCGCTTCTTCAGGATAATGCAGTTTGTATAAATAGCCTGCTTCCACCGGTACGATCGGCTCATTGTGTGTAAACCATGTTTTGACTTGATCACCGAATAGTTCAAAACAAGTTTCGGCATATTTTTCGTAGGCTTCCACCGTTTTGCGGTTCAGCCAACCGCCTTCATTTTGTAAGGACATCGGCATATCAAAATGATAAAGATTGATGAACGGTTCGATCCCGTTATCTAACAATTCTTGAAAATAGTCACGATAAAATTCCACAGCTTTAGGATTGACTTCACCGGTACCCTCAGGAATCAGCCGGCTCCATTGAATCGATGTCCGAAATGTATTGTGTCCGGTCTGTTTCATCAATTGGACATCTTCTTTGTACTTCGTATAGACTTGTGAAGCCTTATTAGGACCCACATGGTCAAAAAACTTTTCAGGTTCTTTTTCATACCAGTAATCAAAGATATTCTCACCTTTGCCGTCTCCTGGGACACGACCTTCTGTTTGCGGACCGCTTGCCGCAGATCCCCACCAAAAACCATCTGGAAATTTATATTGCATTATTTTCTCGCCTCATTTCATTTTTTCCTTCTATAATTTCATAGAAGTAATAAATCGTTTTCACATTATCAGCATACCTATTCCCATAAAAAAAGACAATCCCTTTATTAGGAATCGTCTACTCTTTATAAAAGATTTCATGGCTGAATGCTTTGAGGCTTTTGATAGCGATAATAGTTTTTCTGGTGTGTTGCCATAAGTTGATGACAAAATAAAAAAACCGCTGCAGCATTAAGCTACAACGATCTATTTGCTGAATTATTTTACAGCGTCCTTCAATGCTTTACCTGGTTTGAACGCAGGTACTTTGCTTGCAGGGATTTTGATTTCTTCACCAGTTTGTGGGTTACGACCTTTGCGTTCTGCACGAGAGCGAACTTCAAAGTTACCAAAACCGATCAATTGAACTTTTTCACCTTTAGCTAAAGCATCTTGGATTGTTGAAAATACTGCGTCAACTGCTGCAGTTGCGTCTTTCTTAGTTAAGTCAGTAGCTGCTGCAACTTTTTCGATTAATTCTGCTTTGTTTGCCATGGATGATTTCACCTCCTCAAAAAGGGTTATGATGTTTAACACCACATCACAAAAATTTGAGTGGTCCAAACTTTTGTGATAAATATTGATAACCATCAATATTCTGATATAACGTTATCACAAGAACCTTGTAATATCAAGGAAATTCACGCTTTTGTCGCCATTTTCCCTACAAAAAGACGTTTTCTTGAAAAAAACAGTTTTTCTTTGAAAAAAGCGTCTGATTATGCTAAAATCTTTTACTTTCTTCTGCGAGGAATGATCTTGATCGGTGTTCCTTCAAAGGTAAATGCTTTACGGATCTGGTTTTCCAAAAAGCGTGCATAAGAGAAGTGCATCAGCTCTTCTTCATTCACAAAAATAACAAATGTCGGTGGTTTGACCGCTACTTGTGTGGCATAGAAAATCTTCAAACGTTTGCCTTTGTCTGTCGGTGTCGGATTGATCGCCACTGCATCCATAATGACATCATTCAGCAATGCTGATGGGATCCGCATGTTTTGGTTGGCACTGACTTCTTCGATCAATTCAGGCAATTTGTTCAAGCGTTGTTTGGTTTCTGCTGAGACAAAAATGATCGGTGCATAATCCAGATATTGGAATTCTTCCCGGATCTCTTTTTCAAAGTCTCTCAATGTATTGGTCTCTTTTTTCACTAGGTCCCATTTGTTGATGACGATCACGATACCGCGACCTGCTTCGTGGGCATAGCCGGCGATTTTTTTATCTTGTTCGCGGATGCCTTCCTCACCATTAAGGACCATCAAGACCACGTCAGAGCGTTCGATCGCCCGCATCGCCCGCATCACACTGTATTTCTCAGTGTTTTCATAGACCTTGCCGCGCTTTCTCATCCCGGCAGTATCGATCATCAAAAATTCTTGTCCGTTTTCAGAAGTAAAACGTGTATCGATAGCGTCTCGAGTAGTCCCTTCGATATCCGACACGATCACCCGATCTTCGCCTAAAATAGCATTGATCAATGAAGACTTACCAACATTTGGCCGTCCGATCAAACTGAATTTGATCAGATCTTCATCCTCTTCTTCGATCTCTGTTTTGAAGTATTTGACTGCTTCATCCAGTACATCACCGATCCCCAAGCCATGACTTCCGGAAATCGGAAAAGGATCGCCCAGACCAAGTGAATAAAATTCATAAATTTCTGAACGCATTTCCGGATTATCGACTTTATTGATCGCCAAGATCACGGGTTTGTTGCTTTTATAAAGAATTTTCGCAACTAATTCATCCGCATCTGTCACGCCTTCTCTGGCACTTGCAATAAAGATGATCACATCTGCTTCATCGATCGCGATTTCCGCCTGATGTCTGATCTGTTCCATAAAAGGCTCATCACCTAAATCGATACCGCCTGTATCGATGATACTGAATTCACGGCCCAACCATTCCCCTGTCGCATAGATCCGGTCCCGTGTAACGCCTGGTGTATCTTCTACGATCGAGATTCGCTCACCGGCAATTCGGTTAAAAATCGTCGATTTGCCGACATTCGGCCGACCGACGATCGCTATTGTTGGATTCGCCATTTCTTTTCCTCCTTGTTCCTTTACAATCTTACCTAGTTTAACTAATCCATTACCAACTTGCAAGTTCAAATTCTTTTCCCTTCAGTCAGCAACGTTTTTTTTCAAAAAAAGAGACATCAATCTAAAAGATCAATGCCTCCAATAACATTTATTCTTCGTCAGAGTTTGTATCGTCTTTCAACGCATCGCCAAGAATGTCACCCATGGTAAAGCCAGTTGATTCTTCCGGCATCTCATAAGTTTCTTCTTTTTCTTCTTGCGGTTTTTCTTCCAAAGCTTTGATGCTTAGTGCTACGCGGTGTTCTTCAGGATGTACTTCCAAGACTTTCACTTGAACAGTGTCGCCTTCTTTAAGTACTTCATGAGGCGTCGCGATATGTTTGTGAGAGATTTGTGAAATATGAACTAGTCCTTCGACACCTGGGAAAATTTCCACAAATGCGCCAAAACTTGTCAAACGTTTCACAGTACCTTCTAAAACAGTACCTGCAGCAGCTTTTTCTTCGATGTCTGTCCAAGGTCCAGGCAATGTATCTTTGATAGATAGCGAAACACGTTCTTTTTCCGGATCAACAGAAAGAACTTTGACATTTACTGAATCGCCGACGTTCAATACATCGCTAGGGCGTTCAACGTGTCCGTGAGAGATTTCTGAGACATGGACCAAACCATCAACGCCGCCAAGATCGATAAACGCACCGAAGTCTGTTAAACGGGCAACTGTTCCTTCCAGAGTTTCTCCTTCATGGATAGAAGAAAGAACTTCTTGCTTTTTCGCTTCTTTTTCAGTTTCAACAACTGCTTTATGGGATAAAATCAAACGATTTTCAGAAGGTTCGATTTCAATGATTTTGAAAGCAAGAGTTTTTCCTTTGTAATCTTCGAAATCAGCAACAAAATGGTCTTCCACCATTGAAGCTGGTACGAAACCGCGTACGCCTACGTCAACGACTAAACCGCCTTTGACAACATTTGTAACAGGGGCTTCAATGATATTGCCTTCTTTAAAGTCTTTTTCGATATCTTCCCAAACTTTTTTCGCGTCCAGACGACGTTTTGAAAGCAGGTAGCTGCCGTTTTCTTTGTCTTTGCCAATGGTTGAGATTACAACTAGATCCAATACATCACCGACTTTGACGATTTCATTGATGTCCTCTACTGGCAAAGTAGACAATTCTTTAGCTGGAACAACGCCTTCCACGCCTGCTCCTTCGATACCTACGATCGCTTGTTTATCTTCAACCGCTAGTACTTCGCCTTTAACGATATCGCCGACTTTTACTTCTTGGAAACTTTCCAATGCATCAGCCATTGATTCATTTCCGTTTTCTACTTGACCGTTTTCAAATTCTGTCATAACAAATGTCCTCCTAACCAACAATTAAATTCAATTCTGCATATAGACTACAACCTTAAGTGTAAAATATTCTTTTAAAAAAATAAAGCGATTTCGCTTATTTCTTTCAATTTCTTCACTTTAGACAGGTCATCCTCTTATTTGTGAATAACAAAAGAACGTTTTTCGTCTATTAATTATAAATAACCTTTGTCTGCGACAACTTTTTGGATTGCTTCTACTACTTCTTGGATGCTCATACCGGTAGTGTCTACTAATACAGCATCTTCCGCTTGCTTCAAAGGAGAAACTTCGCGATGGGAATCCAGATAATCCCGTTGTTCGATCTCTTTTTTCAGCGTCTCGAAATCAGTTGCAATCCCTTTTTCTTGGTTTTCCTTGAATCGGCGTTGTGCCCGTTCTTCTGCGCTGGCGATCAAAAAAATCTTCACTTCCGCGTTTGGCAATACAGCTGTTCCGATATCACGGCCATCCATCACAACTCCGCCTTCTTCAGCGATTTTTTGTTGTTGACGGACCAACTCAGCTCTTACTTTTCCGTGAGCAGAAACTTCGGACACATTGTTGGTCACTTCAGGTTCTCGGATCACTTTGGAGACGTCCTCGCCGTCGATGAAGACTAATTGTCCGTTATCCGTTTGTTTGAAAGATATCTCATGCTCTTTGATTAGTTGAACAAGCCCAGCTTCATCTGAGAATGCTACATTTTTCTGGATCGCTAAATAAGTGACACTGCGATACATCGCTCCAGTATCCGTGTAAACAAATCCGTACTTTTTGGCTAAAATCTTGGCAACCGTGCTTTTACCGGAAGAAGCCGGTCCGTCGATCGCAATATTGATCTTTTTCATAAAATTGACACCTAACACTTTCCCTGCTTGATAAAAATCATAAGAAATGGTCTGTGACATAAGCTCTGACAGAAAAATATCCAAAACAGAGTTCTGTGATCCAACAGCTCCTCATCGATTGCGTCGAAGAGGACGGATCAACTCTCATTTGGATATTCGCCTGTCTCCACTTATGCCCCAGACCCTTTTACATTATTTGACGCGTACTTGTTGACCAGGATACAGCATAAAATTATTAGGATCCATGCCGTTTAATTGGAACAATTGATCCACCGAGATACCCATACGAGCAGCTACTTGGTTAGGACCTTCTCCATCTTGAACAGTGGTATATTGCTCACCGCCAGTTTGGTTGTTTGTTTGGTCGTTTGCTTGATTATTTGTTTGATCATTTGCTTGGTTATTTTGGTTTTGCTCTTGATTTTGAGTTTGCCCTTGATCTTGTCCTTGATTTTGGTTTTCTTCTTGATTTTGAGCAGCATTCTCATTTTCAGCAGCTTGATTGGTTTCTTCAGACGACTCGCTGGTTTCTTCTGTTGAAGATTCCTTCGTAGAGCTTTCACTTGTTGAAGATTCTTCTGTTGAAGATTCCTTCGTAGAGCTTTCAGTGACTTCTGTCGTTTGCGCAGTTTCTGCTGTATTGCTGTTTCGATCACGGATCAAGAAGTAATAGGCAGCTGTAGGCAGCGCGATACTAAGAGCTAATAGAATCACTAGAGCCACCAAAAATGTTGAGTTGCCGCGTTTTTGTTTCCGAGTTTGTGAACGAGAAGCGCTTTGGTCATACTCCGTATCATAAATCGGCTGTTCCCACGGTTCTTGTGTTTCATTTTTTTGAACGTCGTTATGTTTGTCTTTTCTGCTCAATGTGTTACCCTCCTAAAATCTTTCGTTTGTTATTATACCATAGGAAATTATCAGCTGTCCTGAAAAAAAGCAATCAAATATTTTCTTTAAACAATTTTAGTAAAATCTCTTGCCAATGATCAACTGTTGCCATGGCAGCCCGTGGTATTTCAGGATCTGGCAGTTGCGCGCCATGAAGATCACAGCACTGGTCTGGGATCACGCCTAACTCTTCTTCAAAATTAGCTAATAATCTTTCTCTTCGGCAACCAGTGGAAAAGATATAAGACAGCATATTTTGCAATCGTTGTTTTTTCATTTCCTCATTTTGCGTCAGCAACTGCAAGACAGCTTCTTCACCGATGACCTGTGCTTGGTTCTGCCATTTTTCCTGCAAGGGCGTCGTTTCTTCTTGCTGGTGAGCAAACAAACGCTCCAGTCCTTCCCGCTCTTTTTGCGTGATCTGCGAGAAGAAGTGATGGACATATTCGTCCCCTTGTTGATAAAGAAGGATCGCGTAACTTTGCCGGCCGTCTCTTCCTGCCCGTCCGATTTCTTGGATATAATTTTCCAAACTGTCAGATAGATCATAATGGATGATAAACCGAATATCCGGTTTGTTGATCCCCATCCCAAACGCATTCGTGGCGATCAACAATTGCAGTTGTCCTGAAGAGAACTGCTGCTGCAGAACCTTTCGCTGATTGGTTTCCAGTCCACCGTGATAATAACCGACATTCCAGCGATCTTTTAGAAGACCGTACAGTTCTTCGACATTTTTTCGTGTTGCGCAATAAATGATTCCTGATCCACTGAAATGCTTCAATGTCTCTTCTAGTGTCGCAAATTTATCATCGGTTTCTCTAACAAAAAGCGCAATGTTAGGCCGATCCACCGAATAAACGATCTCGTTAAGATTTTCTTTCAAAAGCGTTGCGGCAATATCGTTTCTGACCAGTTTTGTAGCTGTCGCGGTCAAAGCCAGTGTCACAGGGTCCTTCAATCTTTTTTTCACCCGCTGCAGTTGTCGGTATTCCGGACGAAAATCGATCCCCCACTGTGATACACAATGGGCTTCATCAATCACCAGCAATGCGATCTTGCATCGCTCTAAGGCTTGCAAAACTTCTGGCTGCAAAAGCATTTCCGGACTGGCAAATAAAAACTTATATTGGTTCAGCTTGCGGAGAACAAACCGTTTTTCTTCTTTTGTCAGCAGGCTGTTCAACGCGATCACCCGCTTTTCCTGCGTTTTCTGCAACGAACTGACTTGATCTTCCATCAATGAGATCAACGGTGAAACAATCACCACCAATCCCTCCAGCAAATAACCGGATAGCTGATAGCAAAGACTTTTTCCTGTCCCCGTCGGCAAAACCGCTAAGGTATCGTTGCCTTGGAGAACAGATTCGACTACCTCTTTTTGCCCGATACGAAATGTGTCGTAGCCGAAGTATTTGTGCAGCGTTTCCTCAAGCATGAGTTTCCTCCCGTTTTCGCATGATTTGATAGAGTCGGACTTCTTCAAATGGGATTTGATAAGCCGCCAAGATTTCCCGATAGTCCCAATTGCGATAATCACCATCGATCGTTACCAATTTTTCCAATGCAGCAGATGAGATGAACGCGGAAAAAGGAAATCGTGGATCTCGCAACGCCCATTCGATCAAATGATCGTTGATAGTACCAGCTTTCAAATGTCTTTGCTTCATGATCTGCTCTTTAGAATAGCCCGCAAGAAATAATTCTCGGGTTTTATGCATACTTTGATTTTCATTTTCCAGATAATAAGGAGCCGTCAACTGGTACAAAAGAAAGTCAGGATGCTGTTGCAGCAAACGGAAAAAATATTGGGTGTGACTGTCATGATACAGCTGAGACCAAGGAAATTCGCGGAAGTTATCTGGGGTCAATTGATACGCCGCATGACCAATCACTTGATGTCCAGTAAATGTCTGCGCTAAATAATCGGCAGCTTTTGCCGGCATGGACTCAAAAATCACTGTCAATTCTTGAAAGATACGATCAGCAAGCTGATCAGGATGCTGACGTACGAGATGCCGGATCTTCTCTGTATACTCTGGCGAAGTCTCTAACGGCAGATAATGGTTGGTCTTTCCTAAATTCGAAGCGACTTGGACCGTAAATTGAACAAGACGCCACATTTTTTCACTTCGCCTTCCCAAAGTAAAATAATCGACTTTTTTCAAAAATTCAGTAGGCAGTTTCTGGATCGCTTTTATTCCTGAAGGTGTGATCAGCACCTCTTCATCCCTTGCAACTAATGAACCTTCAGCTATCAGTGTATCGATCATGTGCCAAAAGGCTTCTTGTTCATATTTAGGCAGCATACCGTTTAAATGGAGCAAGTCATGAAAAAAACCAAATGATAAGATCGAAGTCGTCCGTTTTCCTTTTAATAAGTGAAACAGCGAACTCGGCTTTAGCTTGCCATGTTCTTGGAACAAAGCTAAAATGAATTCATTCATAAAAACCTCCAGAAAGTGAGTGAGTAATAATGGCCCGATTATGTAAAATCGTTCCTGAACGCTGTATTGCTTGCGGATTATGTGCCGTTTATGCTCCTGATATTTTTGAATATGACGAAGAAGGGATCGTTTTATTCAAACAAGAACCAGAGGCTCATCAACAATTTGTTCAGCCGGCAGAAGAAGCCGCTGTGACCAAAGCTTATCAAAAATGTCCCGTCCGCGCAATCTTGCTTGAGGAACTGGATAAATAGCAGCGATCACATTTTCTGAAAGTAAAGGAGTTAACGCTGATCTGGTTAAGACAGCCTGACGCTCTTTTTGATCGTTTAGACTGCCAACGATTTTCTAAAATGTCAGTTTCCAGAAGTCTTCAATTATTTGCGCTTCTACTTCTATCAGTTAAATACTCTTTCAATAAGAAAAATCCTCCAAAACAAATGTTTTGGAGGATTTTTCTTATTTTCCGCATAAACGATAGATCGCTTCAGCGTAGATTGTCATGACCTTGTACATGCTGGCCAATTCCCATTGTTCATTGGCTTGGTGCATGAAGTCAGGCGTATCGGTAAACATCGCTCCGAAAGCTACGCAATTGTTCATCGTGCGGGCAAATGTCGCGCCACCGGATACCATTGGTTCAGTCATATCACCGGTTATTTCGCGATATGTTCCTAAAAGTGTTTTGACTAATTCGCTGTCAACTGGTACATACAATGAATCTAAGAAATCAAATTCTTCATAAGTCAAATCATAATCTTTGATTTTTTCTTTGATTTTTTCAACCAGATCATCTTTTTTGAAAGTAACCGGGATCCGCATGTCGATACCGATCTTTGTTTGTTCAGGAGTGATCTCAAGACTGGCGATATTCATTGTTAATTCTCCGGATTGTTCGTCCATCGTTTTGCCAACAACGTTTTCTCCTGTGGCGTTTTCTTTAACGACATTGCCTAGAAAATCAAGGGGCGCAAAATCAGCGATCGGTGCTAGTGCCATCGCCAAGCGAGACACTGCATTGGTTCCTTCCGGCGCGTCTTTAGCATGGATACTTTTACCAAGTACAACGATCTCTTCGCCGTTTTCTTCAAAATCAAAACCGAATTTTTTCAGATTTTCTTTTACTTCCTGAACATTCGCTCCGCTGTAAGGCGCGGTATCAGGCACAACATTCAATGCACCGCCGGCTTTAACAGCAAATTTATCTGTTCCAGGACCTGTCAAGTAGGCTTGCAGCAATCCTTTTTCCGCGTAGATCAATGGGAATTCCGCGTCTGGTGCAAACCCGCGAGTGATTCCTTCTTCTTTTTCATTGTATTTTTCGATACAACGCCAAAGATTTTCTTCGTCTGACCCAAAAATAAAACGAATCCGTTGATTGAATTCAACACCGGCATCCATCAATGCTTTGACAGCAAACAATGCCGCCATTGAAGGACCTTTGTCATCTTGTGAACCACGACCGATGATCATGCCGTCTTTGATTTCTGGAGTGAAAGGATCAGTTTCCCAGCCCTTTTGATCTGCTGCCGGTACCACATCCATGTGGCAAAGAACACCAAACAATTCTTCTCCTTCGCCTACTTCAGCATACGCGTAAAAGCCGTCAGGATCTCTGAAGGTTTTAAAACCAAGACTTCCGCAGATTTCTACTACTTTGTCTAACGCGGCAACAACATTTTTACCAAAAGGATGTCCTGCTCCCGCATCTGCTTCGTCAAGCACAGAAGGAACTTTGATCAGTTCTTCCAACGCTTTGACAGCAGCATTTTGATGTTCTTCTGTAATAAATTGTTTCATCTTTCCTACCTCCTATAAAATAAGAGAAGATCTCGATCAGATAATCGAAATCTTCTCCAACTCTCTAACTAATGCGCAGTTTCAGATCATCTGTATGATTCCATGTTAGACTTCTTCTATTTGATTGTCCAGAAAAATCACAGCAGCGCTGCAACCGCCAATATTACACAGATCGCCACGAACAAGATCGCGATCAGTTTACCCATGAACTTGAACCATGTTCCGATATCAAAGCGAGCGATCGCCAAAGCACCCATTACGATAGCAGAAGTTGGTGTGATCAAGTTTACTAATCCAGATGCGGATTGGTAAGCTGTGATGACCAAGTCTCTGCCTACGCCGGCAAATTCGCCCATTGGTCCCATGATCCCCATAGTAGCTGACGCTAATCCAGAAGTAGATGGGATCAAGAATGACATTGGGATGTAGAAGATGAATGTCAAGACGATGAATACGCCTGAGTTCAATCCGCTCAACCCTTGTTCGCCCCAATGAAGGATCGTATCAGTGATCAAGCCTTGGTTCATGATTACTTGGATACCACGTGCTACCGCTACGACGATGGCAACGCCAAGCAAATCAGATGCTCCAGCCATAAATTCAGAAATGAACGTTGACTCTTTCATACCGTAAATGACAGCTGTTAAGATCGCCATCAATAAGAACAGCATAGTGATTTCTGGGAAATACCAATCACCAAATGGCAGCATGTCCTTCCCTAAAACCATTCCGATCACAGGTAAACCGGTGATCCAGCTTGTTAGGTTTTCAAAGAATGTGAAGTGGTCATTCAACATTGTCCAAGGAATCAAGCTGATGATCATCAAAATAAATGTGATGAAGAACAAAATCATTACATTTCTTTGTTTTTTAGTCATCGTTTCTTGATTAGCGATCGCTTCGATATCAAAGTGTTTGATATCTTCTTGACGTCGATCGTAAACAAGCGATTTGGTCGGATCTTTTTCGATCTTCGAGGCGTAACGATAAACATATACGATAGAGATCGCTACTAAAACAACAAACATGATAAAACGTAATCCGATCCCTTCACCCATTGAGATCCCTACTGCATCAGAAGCTACCCCTGTTGCGAACGGGTTCACTGTTGAAGCCAAACATCCTACTTGCGAGCCGACTAATACGATCGCCACAGCGACTACCGTATCAAGACCGATCGCCATCATTACTGGGATTAATAAAGCATAAAACGGAATCGTTTCTTCCGCCATCCCATAAGTTGATCCGCCTAACGCGAACAAAATCATCAAAACAGGAATCAGCATTTTTTCTTTGCCTTTGAATCGTTTTACGACAGTGGCGATCCCGGCATCCAAAGCGCCAGTTTTATTGATGATCCCCAAAAATCCGCCAACGATCAAAATAAAGAATGAAACTTGAATAGCCGCAGGAGTCGCTTTGGTGTATTCTCCAGCATCTACCCCCAGCATACCATTGACTGGTGCCATCAAAATATCATAGATCCCTTGTGGATTAGATTCTACTTGTTCGTAAGAGCCAGCGATAATGTTGCCTGCATCATCTACACTGTAGTGCCCAGCTGGAATGAACCAAGTAAATACCGCGATAACTGCAATGATAATGAATAAGACCGTATACGCGGAAGGCATTTGAAACTTTTTCTTCGTATTTTCCATCTTTCTCTTCCTCTCTGTATTTTTTTGACACACAAAAATCGCATGCAAAGTTATTTTATCAAATTGGAGATGATCTGAAAACCAAAAAGAAAAAAACAACTCAAAATCTCCGAATGACAATTTATGTATAAATGCAACGATTTTTATATGCTTTACCTATTATCAGCAGTATTTTTTACAAATTCCTGCTTTCATCAAAATTGTAACGCTTTCATTTAATCTGTAAAACGAAAAATACCAGCTTTTGAATGTGAAATATTTGGCTTTGTACATACCAAATTCGATTTTTATACAACAAATCGTATAAACGGGTTGTTTCCGCTTTCTGCCTATCAACAATCTCCCCTATCCTGTATTTTTTTTCATAGAAAAATAACATTGATTTGATATTTTATTTTTTGAGGGTTAAATAAAAAAGACCGACACCAAAACACGTACTGCGTTTTTGGTGTCGGTCTTTTTATAATAATGAGGTCATTGACGATCACTGCTGACTCTGAAAAAGCAACTGTTGATCGAACAGACCGCTTAAATGATGGCTCTTTATCAGCTTTTAGTCATAGTTGAATTGATCCGTGTTTGTTTTTGCTTGCGGCTCAACCAAGGCAAAAGTTTCGCATGTAAGACTAGAAATACTGCGCTGACGATGGCTCCTTTGATCAAGTTGAAAGGAACAACACCGATCGCAATGTATTTTGCTAAAGATACACCTAAGAATTCACCTGCTGTCACACCAAAAAATTTCAGATAAAGCGGTGTGATCACAAAGTAGTTAGCGATGCTCATAAAGACAGTCAAAGCCAAGATACCGGTAATGATCCCGAATGCTTTGTTGCGTTTGGTTTCATGATCTTTAAAGAAATAATACATTGGCAATGTAAAGATCACAGAAGACAAGAAGCTTGCTGCATCCCCCACCATGTTGCTAGGTTCCAGTCCAGTCGTCAGCAAATGCAACGCAGAACGGATAAACGCTGTAATGATCCCAGATAGCGGTCCGAATAAGAACATACTCAGCATTACTGGAATATCACTGAAGTCGACTTTCATAAAACTGAACGCCGGAATGACTGGAAATGCCACATATTGCAAAATCAAACCCATTGCCGCAAACATCGCGATCGCTACCATTTTTTGTACCTTACTGTTTTTCATTGAAATCCTCCTAGTTTAGGAAACATCTTCAAACGAACCTTTTCAAATCAGTGCAGCAAACAAAAAAACTCCATTTTTCACAGGGAAAAATAGAGTTAGAGTTATTTGATCGTTTTGCACCAATTCAAATAAGCCCTATCTTCTTTATCCAGACTTTAACTGTCGGTATCGGAATTTCACCGATTCAGCCACCTCAATGAAGTGGGTCGTGGACTATAACCACCGGTCGGGAATTACACCCTGCCCCTGAAGACGAACCTTATATATTTTTTTTACATCTTTCATTATACACAAAAAAGATTGATTGACAATTAATTTATCTTACGTACCTTTTTTAAGCACGTGCGGCGTTCAATAAAGAAGTGACTTCTTTTTTTGAAAGCTCCCGATATTCACCAGGACGCAGATTGCCCAGCGTAAGCTCTCCATATTTTTCCCGTTTTAATTTTTGTACAGGATAGCCAACAGCCATCAACATATTTTTGACTTGGTGATTGCGTCCTTCATGGATCGTCAACTGGACGATACTGGTTTCCGTTTTCGTATCTGTCGAAAGAATCTCAAAACGGGCTGGCGCGGTCTTCTTTCCTTCGATCCTCACGCCGCGAGCCAATGGTGCTAACTGTCTTTTTTCAGCGACCCCTTTGACTTTCGCTACGTAGACTTTATCTACTTCATGCTTCGGATGGGTCAGTTTTTGTGAAAAATCACCATCGTTGGTCAATAATAGCAGTCCTGAAGTATCGTAATCCAAGCGTCCTACCGGATAGATCCGTTCTGTTACATCCTGCAGATAGTCCACTACTACTTTACGACCTTTATCGTCAGAGACTGCTGAAATGACTCCTCGCGGTTTGTAAAACATAAAATAGACAGGTTCTTCCTGATAAATAGGAACATTGTCCACTTCGATCACATCTTGTCGTTGGACCTTGACGCCTAATTCTCGTACTACTTCACCGTTGACTTTGACGCGGCCTTCGGTGATCAATTGTTCAGCTTTTCTTCTGGAAGCAATGCCGGCATGGGCAATCACTTTTTGCAAACGTTCCATTAGTTTTCTCCTTCTTCGGCAAATGGCCAAGTTGCGCCATCCGAATCGCCGGTTTTATCATTTTTTTCTGATTTTGATTCTGTAAGTCGCGCGTTTTCTTGTTCTTGGTAACGATCAAAGAACAGATCAGTCGGTACATCTTCAGATTCTTCTTCCAGCAAATGGATATCGGGAAGTTCTTCCAATGTTTTCAATCCAAAATAATCCATAAAATAATCAGTGGTTCCATATAAGATCGCCCGTCCCGGTCCTTCCACGCGGCCTTTTTCTTCGATCAATTGTCTGGCAGCTAATTTTTGAACGGAACCGGCAGACTGGACTCCGCGGATCTCATCGACTTCTACTCGTGTGATCGGCTGTTTATAAGCAATGATCGACAATGTTTCTAAAGCCGCCTGAGAAAGCGTATTGGCGATAGGTGAACGAGCATATTTTTTTAGTAACGGCGCAAATTTCTTTTTCGTGGTCAAGACAAAATGATTGCCTACTTCCAAGATATGCAAAGCGGATAATTCATTTTCTTGGTAGTTTTGCTGCAAAACTTGCAGCCATTCATAAACGACTGCTGTCTCACTTTCCAGCAAATAACTCAATTCTTCTAACGTGATCCCTTCATCACCTACGACAAAAAGCAGCGCTTCTAATTCACTAAGTTTCATTCTGACTTTCTCCTGTTGCATAAAGCATGATTTCTGAATAATTGTTTTCCTGTTCGACGCGGATACGGCCTTTTTTCATCAATTCCAATAATGCCATAAAAGTCGTTACGACTTCTGATTTGCTGTAAGTGACAAAAAAAGAATCAAAAGAACGACCTTTTTTAGAAGACAATTGTTTCATCACGTCTTCGATCTCGTTCATTTTTTCTTCGATGGTGTTCTCATCAGCAGTGATGGTAGTTTCCAATACCTTACGCTTTTTGCGCTTTTCCAGCATCTGATGAAAAGCGAGAAACAGATCAATAGTGTTCAACTGATCTTTTTGCAGCACGGTAGAAGATTCTTTGAATTCGTCCACGTCCATCGGTTCTTTTGTAAAATATTGACTGCGCTCCGCGGCTTTTTCCGATAGGCGTTCTGCGGCGTATTTATACTTGCGGTATTCTAATAATTGCGCCACCAAAGCATCACGAGGGTCTTCCTCATACTCTTCATCGATCGGTTCCAGCTCTTGTTTTGGCAGCAGCATTTGCGATTTTATCGCCATCAGGCTGGCCGCCATCACTAGATATTCTCCCGCCACTTCCAGTTCCAACGTTTTCATGGCATGGATATACCCCATATACTGATCTGTGATCGCCGCAATAGGTATATCGTAGATGTCCAATTCCAGTTTTTGTATCAAGTGCAATAAAAGATCCAGCGGCCCTTCAAACACATCTAATTTGATTTTTATTTCCTGCACCTTATCACCTTTTCTTATGCCCGAGGGAAGTGTTGTTTATACACATCGGTCATGCGTTTTTTCGTAATATGGGTATAGATCTGCGTGGTTGAAATATCCGCATGCCCTAAAAGTTCTTGGACAGTTCGCAGATCCGCGCCGTTTTCCAGCAAATGTGTGGCAAAACTATGCCGCAATGTGTGGGGCGTGACCGTTTTTGTGATCCCTGCATCCCGCACGATTCCTTTAAGATTTTTCCAAATTCCTTGGCGAGATAATCCGGTGCCATGACTGTTAACGAATAGATGAGCTTCTTCTGGATGTTTTCTAGTCAAATAAGGACGTGCTTCATCCAAATAGCGCTGTATCCACTGGATCGCATAATCTCCCAGCGGCACGATCCGTTCTTTGTCGCCTTTTCCTAAGGTCTGTAACAATCCCATCCCTAAATGCAGATCATTCAATTTCAGACCAATCAGTTCACTTACCCGCAGACCGGTAGCATAGAGAACTTCTAAAATCGCACGATCCCGAATACCCAACACATCTCTGGTATCAGGAGTTGCAATCAATTTTTCAACTTCTTCCAAACTCAACGTGTCCGGCAGCTTTTGCACTTTCTTAGGAGAATCAATATGCTGCATCGGATCATGGTCAGTATACCGTTCTTGTCTTAAAAATTGATGGAAACGGCGTAAGCTGGTCACCATTCGTGAGATCGTCGCTGGTGATTTCTGAGCTTCTTTTAATTCTTGTAAAAAATTCAAAATCAAAAAACGGTCGATCTGGTTCCAATCAGTTATCTGGGCTTTTTCCAAAAATTGCAGATACTGCGACAGATCCCGCTCATAACTTTTTCTCGTATTGAGGGACAATCCCCGCTCAATCGTCAAATAATGAATATAATCAATCACTTGTTCTTTCATTATCAACCCTCGACTTTCGACTGTACTATCATAACAAATAACCGGCTTTTAGGACAGAAAAATATCCAAATAAAAAGTCTCGCCTCAGTGAACAGACGCTTTCTCATGGAGAAGCACTGCCTGCTCACGATGCCAGACTCTTGATCAATTATTGGTTTGTTGGGTCACTGCATTTTGCTCAGCAAGTGCCTTCTTTTGACAATTTTGACAGATTCCGTGAAATGTCAATCGATGGTCTTTTACCAAGAAATGATAATTGCTTTCTACGATTTCCTCAACTGCTCCCAACAAATCTTCTTCGATTTCTTCGATATTGCCGCATTCAAGACATAATAGATGATGATGGAAGTGTTTTGCTCCTTCTTTTCTCAAGTCATAACGGGCAACTCCATCATTGAAGCTGACTTTATCAAGGACGTTGATCTCAGTTAAGATCTCTAATGTGCGATAAACGGTGGCCAAACCGATCTCAGGACTTTTTCGTTTAACAAAAAAGAAAATCTCTTCTGCGGAAAGATGATCTTTTTCATTTTCCAAAAGTACCTGTAACGTAGCTTCCCGCTGCGGTGTGAGCTTAAATCCCGATTCATGAAGTTGTTTTTTGATCTTCTTCAATGCATTAATTGTGTTCATCAGCTCTTCAACCTTCCCAGTTGTTACTTTATAATAATTACAAACTAAAATTTATACCATAACGAATAGATTGTATTTATTATAAATAAAATTCGCAATTAATACAAGGGATTCTCAATTAGATTTTTTCAATAAATAGGTTACACCGTCTTTTTGCTCAATATATTTTTCTTTTAAAAGATGACCGATCGCCCGTTTGAACTGGCCTTTACTGATGCCAAACATCTGCTTGATCTCTTCCGGCGCGGATTTATCCGTATAAGGCATTTTTTTCTCAGAAGTCCGCTCTAGATAAGCCAACAACATCGCCGCATCATCGTTGATCGCTTCATGAGCTCGAGGCTTCAATGACATATTCAAGACACCATCTGGACGGACTCCGATCACTCGAGGTTTTACGATCTCACCAAGACGCGGTTCTTGATAACGTTCTGACGGATGGACAAAACCAATATAAAAATCATCTGTTAACAGATAGGTTCCTGCTAATTTTAATCGAAAAACGGTTCCGACTTTGTTTTGATTTTTCATATCTTCCGTTCCCCGCTTGCTCAATGAACGAAAAATCTTCTCATCCGCAAGGGTCGCCCAGATCCGTTCTTTGTGATCCACTCGCAATGCCACCATCAAACGGTCGCCTTTTTTCGGCCAAAGTTCCCGCATAGTCGGCAGTTCATCCAAAGATACCACCATATCTTTATCCGGAAGACCGATGGAAACAAAGACTCCAAGATCTTTACGAGTCTCGGTAACTGTTCCATAGGCGTAATGACCTTTGCGGCTTTTAGGGATCTCAGTCGTAAAGCAAGGTGTTTGGTTCTGATTCAAATAAGCAAATCCTTCAACCGCCATGCCTAATTGAAATTCCCCTTCTGTTTTCGCCAAGCGAAAAGTCTGTCCGTTTTTTTGTACAAAATAATGGGTATCATTTTCATCGGTGATGATTCCAGTAAAAACTGAAGCAAGTAATTCTTCCATTTTTTTCTCCTTAAAGTATAAGTCGTAAGAGGGCGATAGACACCACTCCTGTTACGACGATTTTCATTAGGTCCTTCGTATAGTAACCTACCATTAAAGCGGGAATACAAGCAAGTATTTCCGTTAATTTTATGCTGGGAAATCTTCCCTGGCGGATCTCCAGCAAACTTTGCACAAACAGTGCCGTTAAAATCGATAAAGGTAAAAAGCTCAAAAAGGTTTGGATCTTTTTAGGAAAAATCAATTTTCGGGAAAAAACAAAAGGCAGCACCCGTGGGATCCAAGTAACGATCCCGCACAAAAAGATCATCCATAAGATTCTTCCATCAATCATCTGCCAACACCGTCCCTGTCAAGCAACCTAAAAGCGTAGCTCCGATCACAGCCAATTCTCCAGTAGTTATACGCATCAATAAAACAAGAGACCCGACAACTACTAATAAGACCGACAATGTTTGAGCGGTCCGCTTTTTCAGCGGAAGCTGTACTTGGAACAAGAAAAGCCCAAGAAACATCGCTGTTAAAGCAAAATCCAATCCCAAAGCCGCTGGATCAGGAATAAACTGTCCAAACAAACCGCCTAAAAGATTCGCAATCAGCCATGTTAAATAGGCAGCGACATTCAATCCATTGGTCCATGCTGCTGTCACAGGCTGTTTTTCTTGAAGGGATGTCGTTAAAACACCATAAGACTCGTCTGTCAACAAGGTTCCCAAACCGAGTACGGTATACCATTTTTCTTTTCTAAAATAGCCGGCCACTGACAAACTCATCAGAAGATGACGGAGATTCACTAAAAAAACAGTTATCACGATGGAAGATAACGGTGCCTGCATCACCAGCAATCCGCAAATAATAAATTGCGCGCTGCCTGCGTAAACGATCAACGACAAAAGCGCGATCTCAATAAGGGATAATCCGACTCCTTTTTCGACGACACCAGCCGCAAAACCGATTCCCAGATAGCCCAGCATCGTAGGTACACACGCTTTTATTCCGGCAATGAATTCGTTCATGACCGATTCTTGTATTCTCTGCATAAAAAGCCCCTCTTTTTTTCGTTGAATGAACCCATCATAACGGAAAAAAAGAGGGGGAACAAGTAATTTTCAGAAAATAAAAACTCTTCTGTTTTTAGCGTACAGTATGGTCAGAACCGTTGCCGCGGAAATAACCAGTCTTACAGTTGATAGTCACCAGATAAAACGGCAATGCATCATCTGAAATACCCTTCATCAGTTTTGAACGAGTATTGGTAGCAAATAGATTATAGTAGCCTTCACCGTTTTCAATGCGTACTTTTTCCAATGTATAGCCGCCTTCAACGATATATCCGCGAGCGATACAAGTAGCCAAAACTTTTTCTTTGACACCTGGAGCCCATTGCCATGCAGGATTATCCGCATCTGCTACATCACTTGGAACTGTTCCTAAAATTGGTTGGTTGTTGCTGTTTGTCTGCATATTCGGTGAAGCTTCAGATGGTAAAGCAGCTTGTTTTTCTGCTTCTTTTGCTTGGGCAGCCGCTGCTTGTTTTTTCGCCTCTGCCGCTTTTGCTTCTGCTGCTTTTTTAGCTGCTGCCTGTTTTTCAGCAGTTTCCTTTTTAGTCAGAGAGGAATCAACTTGTTTCAAAGCAGCTGTCAAAGCTTCTTTTTTGCTGCTGTCTGGCAATTTAGCAACTTTTTCTTTAGCTGCTTCGTAATTTTTACGTGTCGCATCTTTTGCCACTTGATCTTTTTGATAGACTTTAGCGACAGCCTCATCTGCTTGTTGGTTAGCGTTCGCTTGATTTGATGCCTGATCAATTGCTTGTGCTACCAACGTATCAAAAGGTGTCTGGCCTTCAGGTTTTTCCAGTTTGACCGCTTCACTTGACAGGTTGACCGCTTTTTTATCCAACTGGTCGCCAACGATTATTGGTCGGTCGAACAATTGATTGACTTCATCAACGATGTGCATTTTTCCTTTTATATCTTCATACGTTTTATGAAGTGCTGCATAGTCTTTTTCCTTTTTATAAGGGGCAAGATCGGCATTGATAGTTTCCAATTCCGCCATTGATTTATTTTCTTTTATAAACTGATTGTCTTTATCAGTATAGAATTGATCCAATTGCCCTTGGATCGTTTCAAGAGCAGAAGACACACGCTGCGCTTCCGCTTTTGCCGCTGCGACTTTTTCCTGATGATCATAAAACAGCCAGCCGCCGACACCTAAAACCATAACTGCCGCAGCCGCTACGTAAGGTGTACGGGAACGACGAGGTTTTTTGTGTTGTTCTGGCGCTTCTTGTACTGGCGCAGGATCAGTAGTCTGTTCCTTTGGTTCTTCAACTGGAGTCTCCTGAATAGGTTCTTCAGTTTCAAGAGGTTCTGTTGACTGTGTTGTCTCATTTTCTGTTTCTTCAATCTCTGAAGGAACGATTTGTTCAGCAGGCTCTTCGGTTTCTGAAACCAAATCAGTACCCTCCGCAGATAAACTCTCCGCTTCGATCGTCTCAGCTGTAACATCTGTCATGTCATCCATATCTTCTGGATCTGTTGGTTGTTCTGTCTCTTCAGATACAGTTTGTTCTGCTTTTTCATCCTCTTGTTCATCCGTTGCAGAGTCTGCTTCCGGTTGAACCTGGGTTCCTTTAGCGATCAGTTCTTCTACCGATTCGCCTTCTTCCCCTTTATGTTGTCGGATATAGGCAGATAAAATCGGATTTTCGCTGAGTTCTTCCGGTTCTGCCGATTCTTTTTTAGGTTCTTCGTCATCTTTAAGACTATGTTGTTCATTAAACGTTTCCATTACCGAACCGATAGATACGTCTTTAAAGTCTGACCAAGTAATATTATCATTTTTATGGGTATCTTTTTGTTCATTTTGTTCTTCAATTTTTTGTGCGATATTTTCCTTGATTTCGAAACCGCAATTGGGGCAAATCATTTTTTCTGCCACAGGTTCAAAACCACATTGTGGACATTTGTTGATCACTATTCTCTTGCTCCTTTACTTTCATAGCACTAAATCTATCATACTATGAATTATTCGCCAATAGTGAGAACATTAGGTTTTCTTTAAATTTATTTTATGTAGATTTCTTTTGTAACAAAAAAACTTTTAAAAGCCTCAAAAGACTTCTAAAAGTTTTTTCTCCCACTTCAAAAGAATCCTATTCCAAGAAATCCTTCAGTTGTTTTGAGCGAGACGGATGGCGTAGTTTCCGCAACGCTTTTGCTTCGATCTGACGGATACGTTCCCGTGTCACACCGAATACTTTTCCGACTTCTTCCAATGTCCGTGTCCGGCCATCATCTAAGCCAAAGCGCAGACGCAGCACGTTTTCTTCTCGGTCAGTCAATGTATCAAGAACATCTTCTAGTTGCTCCTTCAACAGTTCATATGCCGCATGTTCTGCTGGGCTGGTAGCTTCTTGGTCTTCAATGAAATCACCTAAATGAGAATCGTCTTCTTCGCCGATCGGTGTTTCCAAAGATACGGGTTCTTGAGCGATCTTCAAGATTTCACGAACTTTTTCTGTCGGCAGATCCATTTCTGCGCCGATTTCTTCCGGCGTAGGTTCCCGACCTAAATCTTGCAATAATTGACGTTGGATACGGATCAATTTATTGATGGTTTCTACCATGTGAACAGGGATCCGGATCGTACGCGCTTGGTCAGCGATCGCACGAGTGATGGCTTGACGGATCCACCATGTAGCATAAGTTGAGAATTTGAATCCTTTACGATAATCAAATTTTTCAACAGCTTTCATCAAGCCCATATTTCCTTCTTGGATCAAATCAAGAAATTGCATTCCGCGTCCTACGTAACGTTTTGCGATACTTACTACCAAACGCAAGTTGGCTTCTGCAAGACGTTGTTTGGCTTCTTGATCGCCTTCTTCGATTTTTAAAGCAAGAGCGACTTCTTCTTGCGCCGTCAACAATGGTACGCGACCGATCTCTTTTAGATACATCCGAACTGGGTCATTGATTTTTACGCCTGTTGGTGCAGAAAGGTCTTCTTGTTTTGCTTCTTCCGCTTTTTTCTCGTTGCTTTTCAAGCTGTGGATCGATGGCTCGCCGTTTTCATCAACGACGCTGATTCCTGCATCTTCAATTTTTTGGATCAGTTTGTCCATTGCGTCAGCATCTAAGGAGTAAGGAGTCGCCAATGTGTTGGATAGTTCATCGTAAACGACTTGCCCTTTGGTTTTATTCACACGAATAAATTCTGCCACCGCTTTATCGTAATCAGTATTTGTTTGTTTTGCCATAAAAAGAAGGCTCCCTTCAATGTAATTCGGCTTGCTTCATCTTTTTTGTTAAGTTTATTATTTCAATAGCCAATTCCAATTCTACTTGCTGATTTCCTTTTTGGCTGGCTTCTTGCTGCTGGATTCTTTTTTTATTGATTTCTTCAGCGATAGCGGCCTTTTTGAAAATTCGCAGTAATTGTTGGATCTCATGTTCTGAACTTTCTTCCGGAACATTGAGATAGGCAATTTCAATCACTTTATTTTTGATTTCCTGATCTTTTAAAAAGTCCAGAAACTCTGCTAATAAAAAATTCCCGTTGCTTTCAATATACGTATCATAGAGAAAATAGATCTCCTGATACCTTTCATGAACAAATTGCAATCCTTCTTGTTTCAACTTATGGTTGAGGAAGGAATCACTGAACAAGCGATTCAACAAGAGCTGTTCGGCTTTTTCCAATTGGGTCAGCCGCTGTGCTTTAACACCAGTCAGAGGCGGTGATTTTGTTCCACGGATCTCACCTGTATCATTTCGTCTCTGTTGCTTGTTTTCATCACTTTGTATGCGTTGCAGCTGCTTGATTTGTCGCAGCTGCTGCTGCAATGTTTCACGACTTATTTGAAACTCTGTGGATAATTGAGTAAGGTAACGATCTTGTTCGATCAGCGAATCGACTTTCGCCAACTCTGTCAACAATTCTTGAACATAGTCGATCTGTTCTTTTTCATTTTGCAGATTGTGGTGCAGACGATGATACATCATCTTAAATGAAAAAACGGTATCACGTCCATGATACGCTAATTCTTGAAACGCCTCTGCTCCATATTTTTGTACATATTCATCCGGGTCCAGTCCTTCTGGCAGGCTGACAACTGTCAAGCGCAGACGGCTGTGAGTGTGCAACAACTCCACCGCACGATTGGTCGCCTCGACCCCTGCTGAGTCGCCATCATAACATATCACCAATTCTTTGGCGGCACGTTCGATAGCCGCGATCTGCTGATTTGTCAAACTGGTTCCCATGCTGGCGATCCCATTTTGGATCCCTGCCCGCCAGACGGCCAGCACATCCATAAAGCCTTCGAATAAGAAAACCGTATTTTCTTTACGGATCGTATTTCGTGCTTTGTCAAAGTTGAACAGGACTTCCCGTTTTGTAAATATCTCTGTCTCAGGACTGTTCAGATACTTTGGCTGATCTTTCCCCGGAAAATCCTTCGTAGGCAAGAAACGGCCGGAAAAACCGATCGTCTTTCCTTGCGGGTTTCGTATTGGAAACATGATGCGTTGATAGAAACGATCCGAAAACGTCCCATCTTCCCGTTCGACGAATAATCCGGAAAGCGGATAAAGCGTCTCAGGTACATTTTCATTTTTGAAAATCTGTCCCAGAAACTGGCGCTCATTTGGTGCAAAACCAATCTGGAATGTTTCGATAAGTTCTTGAGTCAACCCTCGTTCCAGCAAATAATCCAGCGCTTGCTGTCCGGCAGCAGTATGGATCAGCATATGATGAAAAACATCTGCGGCTTTTTCATGAAGGCCGATCAGCTGACGAGCTTGAGAATTTTCGACCACTTCCACTTCTCGATACTGTTCGTCGACTGGTATGTTTTCCAATTCAGCGATCTTGACGACTGCTTCTGGAAACGAGACGCCTTCGATCTCTTGGATAAATCCGAAAACATTTCCGCCGCGACCGCAACCAAAGCAGTGAAAAATCTGCTTATCTTCCGCTACGGAAAAAGAAGGTGTTTTTTCTTCGTGAAATGGACACAAGCCGGAATAGTTTTTCCCTGACTTTTTCAACTGGACGTATTGCCCGACCACTTCCACGATATTTGTTTTTGTACGAATTTCCTCAATAACAGACTGAGGAATCCTTTTTGCCATCATACTCACCCCCTGCGTGAAATGCTAAGACGAGTTTATTTGTTTCTATAATGAATGTCGGTAAAAAATCGCACTAACCGAGATCAGCGCGATTTTGAGAATGGCACAATTATACATGTTCATTCTACCATAATTCCGTTGTTTTTCAAGTTTTTTATTCGGCACTTTCTCCTTAAAAATGAGAAGATCAATGATGTTTTTTCCCTTCATCATTGATCTTCGAGTATTATTTATATTTGTCTTCTAATTTACTCATCCAAGCGCCTAATGCCGCCCCTGCTATACATAAAACGATGCAGCCGATATAACTGCCTGCTGAAAATCCTTGATAGTCTGTCGGTATGATCATAACTGTTGAAGCAAAGACCACTCCTAAGATAAAGTGGAACAATTGCGGGTACGCTTTACTGAAAATGTAATCCATGACTTTGGATAATCCTAAGACTGTGACGATCCCGCCAATTCCGATCGGTATGATCACTCCAAAGTTCAATTCCTTGATACCATCTGACATTGCTTTATACATGCCCATATAAACCAAGAAGTTTGACGGACTCAATCCTGGAACGATCATCCCCAAACCAATCAAACCGCCTGCGATCATCCACGTAAAGAAGTTTTGATCGACATGAGAGAATAAACCGGAGCCTTTCCATAAGAATAAAAATCCTAAAACAAAGCTGACGATCAAAATAACGATCTCGCGAGTCGAACGTCCTTTTTTGCCGGCTTCTTTCCATAACGCCGGTACGGTCCCGATGATACAACCTACAAAGAACCATAAAATAATCGTTTCATAAGTACCTAGTAAAAAGCTGACCGCAAAAGACAACAGGAAGACTCCTGTAACACCGCCCAATCCGACTGGGATAAAGAATAGAACATTCTCTTTGAAGTTTCTTGTGATATGGGCTAAAAAAGCGATGATCCGTTCATAGATCCCAAAAATCGCAGCTAACGCGCCGCCGCTGACACCGGGAAGAATAAATCCTGAACCGATAAACATTCCTTTAACAAATCGTAATAGCCAATCTTTTGTGGCTCCTTGTTTTTTTGACTCTACCGTTTCCATCTAGTACGCTCCTTGCAAAAATATTTCTTTCCTAGTGTATCATATTCCCCAAACCAATCAAGTTAAAAAAGAAAACTGGTCCCGCGGATTTTGAGTTGATTGAACTTGACGATCTCTGCATAAAATAGATTGCCCCCATTATGATACAGACGTCCGCCATTGTAAAATAAAGAACGAATCCCCCAATAGCGGTATTGATTTTGGTCAGTATTCCCCAACATCGGCGAAAGGACATCCCGGGAATACTCTTCTGCCAGCTTCAATGTATTGTGCCCGCCATTGTCAGCAATAAAATCAATGTAATCCAAACCGAAATTATAAGCCTGAACAGCCGTCCAAAGATCACAGCCCTGTTCTTTTGCTTTTTTTAGAGCTTGCGCTAAAAAGCTCACGCCATGCTCAATACTCTCCTTCGTATCAGTGATCTTCCCCGGATCACCATAAACACTTTCAGAGCTTTGCATGATGTCGACATCTTTTCCTTTACTTTCCGTAAAAATAATAGCAGAAACTAAATCTTGATATTCAGAGATGTCATGTTTTTCAGCTGCTTGCGCGACTTCTTGGTCAAATTGATGTACTTGACGCAAGATCAAATAATTTCTGACTCCTAATGCTATCATAGCAGTTATAAAAAGCAGCAGAATTGCCATCCCTAGATATTTTAACCATCGTAATGTTGTTTTCATCTGAACCATCCCAAATTTTTTAAGCTATTTTCATATAGTACTATTTCTTTTGAGATTGAACCACCATTCACCTGATTTTGCGACTAAAATTAATAAAAATAAAAGATTTGTCTAATTATAAAAAAATACATTTTTGTTATTTCCGAATCACCGATCGTTTATTCGCAAAAAAATAACCGAAGGACGATTTATCTTGTCCTTCGGTTATTTAAAGTGACTGTGGTCACAACTCTTTATTAGGCTTCGATTTCTGTTACGATACCAGAACCGACTGTACGTCCGCCTTCACGGATAGAGAAAGTCGTTCCTTGTTCAACAGCGATCGGATGGATCAATTCAACATCGATCGTTACGTTATCGCCAGGCATTACCATTTCAACGCCTTCTGGCAACAGGATGTTCCCTGTCACGTCAGTTGTACGGAAGTAGAATTGTGGACGATAGTTGGTGAAGAATGGTGTATGACGACCACCTTCTTCTTTCGTCAATACATATACTTCAGCTTTGAATTTCGTATGCGGTGTGATAGAACCTGGTTTTGCGATAACTTGACCACGTTCGATTTCGTCACGAGTGATCCCGCGAAGCAAGACACCAACGTTATCGCCGGCTTGTCCATAATCCAATGTTTTACGGAACATTTCCAAACCAGTAACGACAGCTTTTTGTGTTTCAGGTTTGATCCCGACGATTTCGATTTCATCGCCGACTTTAACTTCCCCACGGTCGATACGTCCAGAAGCAACGGTACCGCGACCAGTGATTGAGAAGACATCTTCGACAGGCAGCAATAATGGTTTGTCTGTGTCGCGTTCAGGTGTTGGGATGTATTCATCTACAGTATCCATCAATTCCATGATGGCTGCTTCAGCATCTGGATCGCCTTCCAATGCTTTCAAAGCAGAACCTTTGATCACTGGAATATCATCGCCTGGGAAACCATATTCAGATAATAATTCACGAACTTCCATTTCAACCAAGTCGATCAATTCATCATCATCAACTAAATCAGTTTTATTTAAGAAGACGATCAGATATTTTACACCTACTTGACGTGAAAGCAAAATGTGTTCACGAGTTTGAGGCATTGGACCGTCTGTTGCGGAAACAACTAAGATGGCTCCATCCATTTGAGCGGCACCAGTGATCATGTTCTTTACATAGTCCGCGTGCCCAGGAGCATCGATGTGAGCATAGTGGCGTTTTTCTGTTTCGTATTCAACGTGTGCAGTATTGATCGTGATCCCGCGTTCACGTTCTTCCGGAGCAGCATCGATACTTGCATAATCTTGCGGATTCGCAAGTCCTTTTTTCCCTAAAACAGTTGTAATAGCAGCTGTCAATGTTGTTTTCCCATGGTCAACGTGGCCAATGGTACCAATATTAACGTGTGGTTTGCTTCGATCATAATGTTCTTTTGCCATGTGTAAAACCTCCTGTGGATTGGTTCCAAGTTTCCTTGGGCTTATAATCCTTATTATAGACATTTGCTTACAATTGTAAAAAATTTACACTTGAGAAGTTTCTTATTTTTTGTAAGTTTTAAATCTGTCTTTATTATAGGTCAATTTTAGTCAAAGTCAAGAATTTACCCTCGCGATCTGAATACATTAGACATTTCATTGGACGTTTCCATGCTTTTATAGAATAATGGTACCGAGGTGAAGAACTTGAAAAAAACAATACCTATTGTGTTGCTTTTGATTATTTTTATTGGCGGCTGTTTTTACAGCTATCAGTATTTTTATGGCGGAGCCAGCTATTACACAAAGATCACGACAAATGGGGAAAAAACCAGTGAAACAGCTGATAATGGCGAGACGTACACTGTATATAATTATGAAGACCAGCCTGCCTATAATGAGGAAGGAGAAAAAACGACGGTCGAACTTCATGAGTCACGAGATCAGCCTTTGCGATTGAACGCCTACTTAAAATTAAAGGTCAACCCTCGTAAAGGGGTTCTAAGCTGGGAAGAAGTTTCTCAAAAAGAGGTACCAAAAAAAGCACTGGACAAATTGGAATGATTCCCAAAGCTGATTCTATTTCGCTACTAAAATGAATGAAAAATATCCTGTCATGCACCGAAAGACTCGTTGAGTACACAGGCATGGCAGGACATTTTTTGTCGCCATCTTTGAAGATCACAGCTTGTTGATGACATCTTCGACATTTTTGATGGTCACGGAAATCGTACCATCAGGATTATTGACAAATTCGATCAGATCACGGTTACGGTAAACATCTAGCGGTACGATCAATTCGATACCGTTGGATAATTTCAATTTTTGTTTGCCGTATTTCTTTTCTGTGATTTCTTTGACTTCCCGCAGCATCGGCGTCTGATCCGCTACACCCTTTTCCAGTACTTCTTCTTGGAAGGCCATTTGTGCGGTGATATTGTCTTTGAAAACATGCTGCGCAACTTCTTTGATCGCCAGTTGCCCGCTTTCTTCAATGGAGGTATACACGGCTTCTTTGATATCAGCAGCTACGTCATGCTTCGGCGCTTCGAATTTTTCGCCGATTTTTTCCGCCACACGTTTCATGACTTTGACATTTTCTTCCAACGACGGAACCGGCTGGGTCTCGATCACATTCGTAGAAAAATAAAACATCTTTTCTCCTGAAAAGGTATATTTTTTCTCGATGAGTTCATAACTCAGATCATTCAGATTCACCGCGATCCCTTCGTCTGCCTTTTGCGTCTTGTTTCCTAAAATCGCCCGATTGATGATCAGTTTATTGGCGATCCCTTCTTCTTGCGCGTCTACATAATGGGTGAAAGCTTGCGTATAGTTGACCTTTAAAAAGGCTAGATGCTGAATCGTGTCTTGTTCGTATAAAACAATAAAGACGTCCGCGCTGGGAGCATCTTCGCTTTGCTGATAACTGTCGAACCAGCGTTGAAGCAGCTTTTCACTGCCTTCTGAAAAATTGGTCATCGTTTCCTTAGCCATTTCCGCAAAACTTGAATTTTCCATCAAGATACCGGTTTTTGTTTGCGGTGTTGCTAATTTTTGGATCTTTTTCGTTAAATATTCCCGAATATATTCTGTTGTTAGATCCAATTCGATTTGCGAGATCACTGGTGTTCCCGCTTCGCGATCCACAACATGCAGGATCGCCTTTTTTAAATAGATATCCATTCTCACTGCTCCTTTTCTTTTTTAGGGTAGTAGAAAACAAAACAAGAAACAAGTGGTTTTTCACTTTTAAGATAAAAAAGCAGCGGAGAGTGGGAAAAATCTAAAAAACTGCGGAGAAAACTTTATCATTTCAAGTTTTTTTCATTTTTTCCTTTTCATTTTTCAACTTTTTTCTTATAATACAGAAGGTATCAGATTAAAGGAGAATACGATGAAGAAAAAACAAATCCAAAAATTAATGAAACAATTTCGCCCTTCGTTTGAACAAGTCCGTTTGCAATTGTTCGATAAAATCGAGCAGCTTGCAAAGCAAAATCATCACTTAAACATCAAAGTTTATATTGATCCTAAGAAATTAAAAGAAATGACGATCGAATTATTGGGTGAAACACACAAAGAACAAATCTTGTCTGTTCCTATGGATGAGAACTTTGTGACTGTACTGAAAAGAATCCAAAAACAAGAAAAAGGCTTGATGGACCGCTTCGCTTCTAACTTGGCAAGTGAAGTCGCTGGTTATTGGGCACCTGCTCGTCAATCACAAGCGCCAGCTGAACCTTCAGCAGCTCCTGTAAAACCAGCTGAAGATAAACCAGCCATTGAAGAAACTGTTGTTGAACAACCTGTTGCTGAAACAACAGAAGCAGCAGAAACTGCCGAAAAATCAGAAACTTCAGCTATGAGTTACGAAGAATTTACAAAACAAATCGAAAAATTCCCGAAATTCTTTGTTGAGGATGCTGACTCGATCGCTGTCAAAGAAAAAGGCAAAGAAGATCGTCTGCTAGCCACCATTTCTAAAACAACAGTCGCTGAATACACGATCGAAAAAGCTTTAGAAAGAAAATACAAGCTGAAAACAGAAGTTATCCCGTTGATCCAACAGTTTTCTGAAACACCTCTTTCTGAGCGTTAATCATTGCTTTAAAGTGAATCTAACAAAAAAACAACCGAACGTTGACGAGTACTCTTGTAGGAGGATCGTCTAACGTCCGGTTGTTTTTTTATTCTATCATCTTTGTTTTCGCAATTCCTCTAAAATCGCCTGAGCAGTCTTTTGGTTCATAACTTTTTCTTGTTGTAATCGGCTTGCAATCTCGGAGACTTCATCTCCTTTAGCCCCAACAGTCATCGCCAAAGAACGAGCCTGTAAAGCCATATGACCCTTTTGGATCCCTTCAGAGACTAATGCTTTCAAAGCAGCGAGATTTTGCGCCAAGCCCACAGAAGCGATCACTTCTGCTAATTCAACAGCATTATCAACGCCTAAGAGCTCCAACGCAGCCTTGGCTTTCGGTAAAAGGTTAGTTGCTCCGCCAGCTGTCGCCACTGCCATAGGAAGCACAAGAGAGCCCCACAGCTGATCGTCTTTTATTTCCCAGCGACTCAATGAACGATAGGCACCATTGCCAGCAGCGTACGCATGACAGCCGGCAGCTACTGCTCTCGTGTCATTCCCCGTAGCTAATACTACCGCTTGGATACCATTCATGATCCCTTTATTGTGAGTCGCCGCTCGATACGGATCGATTTCCGCATAACGGCTCGCCGCAGCGATTTTTTCCGCAATCAAATGACCATCTTTTTTCGCCAATCGGTCAAACGGTATCTTGCACTCGACACGAACCAGCGATTCCGTAGCATAATTACTTAAAATACTAAATAGGATCTTTTCTTCCGGAAACCATTCTCGAAACGCTCCTGCGATACCTTCAAGAATCGTATTGACGATATTGGCTCCCATCGCGTCTTTGACATCTACAAAAATATCTGTCGAAACAAAATCTCCGTCCAATATCCGCGTTTCCAAACCGGCAAAACCACCGCCGCGTTTTAAGATCGACGGATAGCTTTCATCAGCTCTCTGACTGATCTCTTTTTTTCGTTCATGGATTTTTTTGATCAGTTCTTGAGGATCGTGAACATCTTGAAACACGATCTGTCCTCGCATCAATCGACTGGTTACCGTTGCTTTAAAATTACCGCTGATCTTCGCACCGTTACTGCAGGCGGCGATCACAGAAGGTTCCTCGGTAGCCATCGGGACAGTATAAGTTCGTCCATTTACCTGTACATTACGGCTGACACCTAAAGGAATCGAAAATTCACTGATCTGATTTTCGATCAAATGATCCGCAATAGACTCTTCCAGCGCCATCTTTTGAAACTCTTCTTTTGTTGAATTAGAAATCTTTTTTTCTTCTTCTAAAAGAGTCAAGCGCTGTCCGGGTGTCAGCTCATAAAACTTTGACGGCTGTTTTTTCTCGGGGTGCTCCAGCAATACTGCTAGTCCCAGCCCGCCTCCAATACATAACGAAGCGACTCCGTACCGTTTACCGTGTTCCTTCAACTGATAGCTCAATGTCGTCAAGATCCGCGCGCCGGTAGCACCGATAGGATGTCCCAATGAAATACCGCCGCCGTAGATATTGACCTTCTCTGCCTCGATTCCCAATTGTTCTTCAACAACTGTCGATGAAGCTGCAAACGCCTCATTGATCTCAAACAAATCGATATCTTCTATATCCATTTGATTTTTTGCCAATAGTTTTTGGATCGCTTTGATCGGTGAGATCCCCATGATAGAAGGATCAATCCCAACTTCTACCGCGTCTTTGATGACTGCTAAATACTCTAAGCCATGTTCTTCCGCGTAGCTTTTTGAAGCCAATAAGATCGCTGAAGCACCATCGTTCAATGTGGATGCATTCCCGGCTGTCACCGTGCCATCTTCTTTGAAGACCGTACGCAATGTGCCTAGTTTTTCTACCGTCGTATTAGGCCGAATACTTTCATCTTCTTTGACCTGTACATCGCCTGCTTCGACCGGTATGATTTCCGGATCAAATGATCCAGCGGCCTGAGCTTTTGCGGCCTTCATTTGTGACTGATAAGCAAATTGATCTTGCTGTTCTCTTGTCACTTGGAATTTCTTCGCCACATTCTCTGCTGTCAAACCCATATGCGTGCCGCTGAAGGCATCCATCAGCCCATCTTGCAGCATACTTAGAACCGGTTCGCCGTATTCGCCGTTTTCTGCTTGATAAGGAGCCAGCATCGGGGCTTGAGACATACTCTCGGTTCCTCCGGCGATCACGACCTCAGCTTCTTCTAATTGGATCAGTTGTTTCGCCAAGATCACCGCTTTCATCCCCGATCCGCACACTTCGTTGATGGTGGACGCTGGGACCTCTACCGAAAGTCCGCTGTTCACTGCGATCTGCCGCGCGGGATTTTGACCGTTTCCGGCTTGCAGTACATTACCAAAGATCACCTGCTCCACCGCATCTTTGATCCCATGATTGCGTGCCAGCAATGCTTTCGTTACTTGTGTTCCTAAATTCACGGCACTGTTTTTGCTCAGCGCGCCTTTATATTTTCCAATTGGTGTTCGCAATGCATCAATAATGACAACTTCTTTCAAAAGATACACCTCCAATTTGCAATATATCATTAAAAGTAAGAAAAACAAATAACAATTTCTTTACAGTGGAAACTCTCGTTGAAAATTTTAACAAACTTTAAATTATCTGCTTTTTTTTCCAAAAATCACAAGAATTATGATACCTTTATATCATATTGAAATTTGACCTGAAGGAGTTCAAAAATGACAGTAGGTATAGATAAAATCAGTTTCTTCGTCCCCCCTTATTATATAGATATGACCGATTTGGCTCACGCTCGCGATGTAGACCCTAATAAATTCCATATCGGTATCGGACAAGATCAAATGGCAGTCAATCCTGCCAGTCAAGATATCATCACTTTTGCGGCCAATGCTGCTGAAAAAATCTTGACGGATGAAGACAAACAAGCGATCAATATGGTCATCGTAGGTACGGAATCCAGTATCGATGAATCCAAAGCTTCCGCTGTAGTATTGCATCGGTTGATGGGCATCCAACCTTTCGCCCGCTCTTTTGAGATCAAAGAAGCCTGCTATGGCGCAACAGCAGGCTTAATGCTTGCGAAAAATCATATCCAGCAAAATCCAGACAAGAAAGTGCTGGTCATTGCTGCAGATATCGCCAAATACGGATTGAATTCCGGTGGCGAACCCACGCAAGGTGCCGGTGCAGTGGCGATGTTGATTTCCAGCAATCCTAAGATCTTAGTTTTAAACGACGACAATGTCAGCTTGACTCAAGATATTTATGATTTTTGGCGGCCAACAAATCATGCGTATCCGATCGTCGACGGTCCTCTTTCAAATGAAACCTACATCGCTTCATTTGGTAAGGTGTGGCAAGAATACGTACGCAGAACCGGCAAAACATTCAACGATTTTGCCGCATTGACATTCCATATCCCTTATACAAAGATGGGAAAAAAAGCTTTATTGGCACAAATTTCAGAGCTTCCTGAAGAAGAACAAAACCGCTTGTTGGCGCGTTATGAGGAAAGTATCGTTTACAGCCGACGGATCGGCAATCTGTATACCGGATCTCTTTATCTAGGATTGGTTTCTTTATTGGAAAACAGTACCTTCCTTAACGCCGGAGACCAAATTGGTTTGTTCAGCTATGGTTCAGGTGCGGTCGCCGAATTTTTCACAGGCGAACTGGCAGCCGGTTACCAAGAGCAGCTAAATCCAAGCTATCATCAACAGCTTTTAGCAGATCGCAGTCAATTGACGATCTCAGAATATGAAACGATGTTTTCAGAAACATTAGATATCGACAAAGATCAATCCTTCAACGATGCAACTCCATTCAGCATCCGCGGTATCAATAATACGATCCGTACGTATAAGGAAAATTAAAGTATCTATATAAAATAAAGCCCCGCCAGAAAATCTGCTGATTTTCCGACGGGGCCTTTTTGCGCCTAATTAGTTGCGTACGTTACAAATGGTTTGTTACTATCGATTTATAGAAAAGCGCCGCATTCACTCACTTGCAGTGCAACTCTTTTATCAGTAAAGAAAGACTTCTGATAGAATCATAAATTATCAGACGAGGGATTTTATGAAAAAACACATATACGACATCACGATCGCCATACTGGCCGTCATTTCCATTACTTTAGTAGTTCTTGATTTTTCTTCTGTTATTTCCCTTAAAGATCAACCTTATCAATCGATCGATACTAGTATCTTGGTGATTTTTGCCATAGATTACGCCTACCGTTTTTGGAAAGCAGATAAAAAAGGACAATTTTTCCGCAAGAATATTTTTGACTTGATCGCTATCATTCCTTTCAATACGATCTTTTCCTTTTTCAGGATCGCGCGAGTCTTCAGGATTGCTCGGATCTCTCGTTTTGCCAGATTGAGTCATCTAGTCGGCGTTACCGGTAAATTGACAAAACATCTATCTGATTTTCTCAAGACTAAAAATTTCATTCAAGTATTGTACGTATCAGCGGCACTGATCCTTGTTTCTGCCGCTATCTATTCCTATGCTGAAAATATCTCTTATTTAAAATCGATCTGGTGGGCATTAGTCACCGCAACCACTGTCGGTTATGGCGATCTCGCCCCTACAAGTCCCCTGGGCAGGATAGCCGCTGTGATGCTCATGCTGCTGGGGATCGGGTTCATTGGTCTTCTGACTTCTACTATTACTGAATACTTCAGCTCTCAAGGTGATCCAACGACGATTGACGATTTGGAGGAAAAAATCGATCTGCTGCTCAAAAAAGTTGACCAACTCGAAGAAAAAGTCGATCAACTATCAGACTCAGACAAGGAAAAATAATTCAGATAATACTTTCCTTTCATTAATCAGGATCGATAGAGAATTTCTATCGGTCTTGTTTTTATTAAGAAAGTTGGGGGGATCATTATATACTTTTCTAAATATATTTTATAGATAACAAGTTTTATTAATCACAGAAAATTTACGATAAGTCCCTGGCATATCAAACAAACTACCTCCGACTATTTACTCATGAGATGCATCTGCGACATTCAATTTTTCCATTTGCGGATTTTTGTTCTGAAATTTGTAAATGGGGCCACGGTATTAATATGTATCCACTTGTATACAGGCCATTTAGCCTTCGTTATAGACCACTCTCGTTGTTCAGGCGTAAATAATTCATCAGCTGACAGCGTACTTCCAATCGCATAATTCATTGACTGCTTCTGTCAATTGCTGCTCTTGCTCTTTCAACGTCAATCCTCCATATTTTTCATAGAAAGATTGATACAAGCCTCCTAAATTGTTCCATTTATAGCCCTCAGCAGGTGTTACGACTTTTAATCCTTGCCGCTCTTTCCGTTCCCATTCCAGCAACAAATTTATCCAACCTAATTGATAAGATAAACTTTCAGATGGACTTCTATCTGTACCTTCATAATGTAAGTTTTTCAGATCCTCAGAAATATCATTGAACTCCGATATATATATTTTTGATACCTCTCTTGAATTGTTTCAATCAATTCTTCTTTATTCGCATATTCTTTCACAAGCTTGTCCCCCTCCCGATACTATTTAATATCATTGTATCAAAAGAGTTAGAATAACTAAAAGATGATGATAACTCCATTGTTTTCTACAAAAAAATCAAAAAAAAGATGTACCAATCTTCCTAAGAAGACTGGTACATCAAGTATACCGGCGGCCGGGGTCGAACCGGCACGCCCTCAACGGGCACTGGATTTTGAGTCCAGCGCGTCTGCCAATTCCGCCACGCCGGCATGTTAAGGGTAAATAGTATTAGTACTAAGGCGGTAACCGGATTTGAACCGGTGATGAAGGTTTTGCAGACCTCTGCCTTACCACTTGGCTATACCGCCATTATACTATTTTCTTCTACAATTGTAAATGTAGAACTGGGGTAGCTGGATTCGAACCAACGCATGACGGAGTCAAAGTCCGTTGCCTTACCGCTTGGCTATACCCCAATGTTAAGGGCGAACGATGGGAATCGAACCCACGAATGCCGGAGCCACAATCCGGTGCGTTAACCACTTCGCCACGATCGCCGTAATCAAAATATAAATGGCAGGGGCAGCAGGAATTGAACCCACACTAACGGTTTTGGAGACCGCTGTTCTACCTTTAAACTATGCCCCTAAATGGAGGAGAGTGGATTCGAACCACTGAACCCGAAGGAACGGATTTACAGTCCGTCGCGTTTAGCCACTTCGCTACTCCTCCATGGTGGCGCGGGACAGAATCGAACTGCCGACACATGGAGCTTCAATCCATTGCTCTACCAACTGAGCTACCGAGCCACAAAAATAAACTAATTAAATAATAATGGCGGTTCCGACGGGAATCGAACCCGCGATCTCCTGCGTGACAGGCAGGCATGTTAACCCCTACACCACGGAACCAGTCATTATGGAGGTTAACGGGATCGAACCGCTGACCCTCTGCTTGTAAGGCAGATGCTCTCCCAGCTGAGCTAAACCTCCATATTTAATTATAATGATCCGTACGGGATTCGAACCCGTGTTACCGCCGTGAAAGGGCGGTGTCTTAACCACTTGACCAACGGACCAGTTTAAAACGGAGAGTAAGGGATTCGAACCCTTGAGACAGTTATTACCATCTACATGATTTCCAATCATGCTCCTTCGGCCTCTCGGACAACTCTCCCGAGTGAAAGAAGCTCATTACTCTACAATTTT